>JABAHL010000015.1:0-60257 GCA_019353055.1 Faucicola osloensis | reverse complement strand
GTCCGAAAGGTAGAGCAGGCTTGCGAATAAGAGAATGGACTTGTGCAATGTGTGGCACATGGCATGATAGAGATATTAATGCCAGTCGGAACATTCTTGCGGTCGGGCTTGACCGTCTTGCAGAAGGAATCCCCGAACGATAGGGAGGGGAGGAAGTCAATTGAAAAAAGTCAGCATACGCATCAAAAGGTCATAAAAATTTGTTATGCTAACGGTCTGTAAGTTGGATGATGACAACAAAAAGAAAGATAGGGATACAATATGAAAATTATTGCTGATGGCAATATTGCTCATTTAAGCGATTTTTTTAATGAACACACTTTAGGGCGACCCATCGAATTGATTACGATGGCAGGGCGTGAGATTGACGCGGCTGTGATAGATGAGCATCAGCCTGATATTTTGCTGGTACGTTCCGTCACGCCTGTCAACAAGCTGTTATTAGACAACAATAAAAGCGTCAAATTTGTTGGTAGTGCCACCATCGGCATCGACCATGTCGATGTGGAGTACCTTGCCAAGCGCGGCATCATTTTTGCCCATGCCGCTGGCTGTAGTAAACATTCGGTTGCCCAATATGTGGTGGCAGCGATTGCCAATTTGCGCCCTGACTATTTATTCAAACCCATCAACCTTGGGATTATTGGGGTGGGCAATATCGGTAATACGCTAGCGCAATATGCGATTTCCTATGGCTGGAATGTGCTGGGCTATGACCCACTCAAACCACCGTCGGTAGTCAACAACGCCAAACTTGAAACTGTACTGCAAGAAAGCAATGTGATTAGCTTTCACGTGCCGCTGACGCATGCGCACAACAGCTCATATCCCACCCATCACGACTATCTGATGACCCAAGCACGCTGGCAAACCGTATCCGACACTGCCATCATCATCAATACCTCGCGCGGTGAAGTGCTCGGTCGTGATGATATTGTCGCAAGCCCGAATGTGTGTGTACTCGATGTGTTTGAACACGAGCCCAATATCGATGCAGAGCTGCTCAAAGCCTGTAGTATCGTCACCCCGCATATTGCCGGTTATACCCTAGAAGGTAAACTTAGGGGCACACAGTTTGTCTACAATGCCTTATGCAACTATTTACAGGTTGCCCCAACGGTTGATTTTCATACCTTGATGCCAGCTGAAGTGCCACTGTTTCAAAAAGTGCATAACCCACTCAAAGACCACGAGCGCCACCAACTGCTCAATAAAATTCCTGTGATGTATGATATCAAAGCCGATGACAAGCGTTTACGTAGTGTGGCAAATGCAAACGGTGATATTGAAGGCAAAGACTTCGATAACCTGCGTAAAAATTATCCGCTGCGCCGTGAATGGCAATCATACGTGTTTAAAATTTGATAAAAATGTTCACCATGACATAAAGCAAAAATAGCCAGTATGGGAAAATACTGGCTATTTTTTTTGGGTCTGCTAATATTGTCGCAAATCCAACTATCCAAACTGCTATGTCAACCACTTATCAACCTACTTGCACCCTACAAACCGCCCAAGCCCGTGCTCAGATGTATACTACCATTCGCCAGTTTTTTGCCGAGCGACAGGTGCTAGAAGTACAAACCCCAGTGATGTCACAGGCGGGCAATACCGATATATTTTTGCAATCCGTCTCTAGCAATGTCACTGTGGGTGACCATCCAACAACCTACTATCTGCACACCTCACCCGAATTTGCCATGAAGCGTCTATTGGCAGCTTGGCAAGTGCCGATGTACCAGATTTGCCCCGTGTTTCGCGACAACGAAATTGGCAGCCGCCACAACATTGAATTTACCATGCTTGAATGGTATCGTCCCAATTTTAGTTTGGATGAACTGGCAAAAGAAACCAATGATTTGGTGTCCGCGGTACTCGGCTATCCGGTGATTTTTGACCATTATCGCTATGTGGATGCCTTTATGGATTTTGTTAAAATTCATCCCTTCAATGCCAGTTGCGATACCCTCAAAGCCATCGCCAAAGATAATGGTCTTAACATTGATTTGGGAGACGATCACCAAGGCTGGTTAGATTTGTTATTTAGCCATTTGGTGGAGCCTAATTTGGGAAAAGCGCTACCGACACTCATCTATGATTATCCTGTCGCCACTGCCGCGCTTGCCAAGACAGTCACAGACAAAGACGGCAATCGGGTGGCTAGACGCTTTGAGCTGTATATCAATGGTCTTGAAATCGCCAATGCGTATGATGAGCTGGCTGATGGACAAGCGCTGCGTCTGCGCTTTGATGAAGACAATGTGGCGCGTAAAAAACGCGGGCTACCTGTGATGCCAATTGACGAGAATCTGCTGGCAGCTTGTGATGCCCTGCCAGCTTGTAGTGGCATTGCGCTTGGCATCGATCGACTGCTGATGATTAAAACGAACAAAACCCATATCCGCGATATCATCGCTTTACCCACCCCTCACGCCTAACAGCAGTGAACTCAAAAAATAGGAATTGATATGAAAGTTTGGCATTTATTTTTGGGGCTGGTGGCAGGCTTGGGTATCCCGATTCAAGCAGCGATTAATACTAGATTGGGTGCAATGTTTGGTGGTCAACCGCTAATGGCAGCATTTGTATCGTTTACGGTTGGCGCGCTATTATTGTGCTTGGTGTCTTTGCTATTTGTTGATTGGCAAGCGGTACAATCGGGTCTATCAGACATGCAAATCAGTGATTGGTGGAAATGGCTTGGCGGTGCACTGGGCGCGTTTTTTGTTTTTGCGTCGATTTTTTTAGCGCCAAAAATCGGTGTTGCCAATACGGTGTTTTTATTTATTTTAGGTCAGCTGGTCATGGGCATGGTGGTGGATAGCTTGGGTTTATTTGGTATGCCTGTTAAAACCCTGCATTGGAGTAAATTTTTGGGGATTGTATTGATGCTGGTGGGCGTATCGCTTTTTATGTTTGGACAAAAATGGTTTGCTAAGTCGTCATAAGGCTATTTTTAGGTCAATGTTCAAATCCAATCGCTAATTGATAGATGTAGTCATTGAATTTGTGTTCATCCTGCGAAGCAATCATAAAGGCATTGGGAATAGACTCATCCATCCCTAATAACATCACCACGCCAAAATCTTCGGCTTGAAAATAGCGCTCATGCGGCTGCCGCAGTTCAATGATTTCACTGGCGATATGCTGTAATTTTTCACTCAAATCAGCTGGAATCGATTGTCCATCAAAATCATACAGTTGGGCATGGTGTTTTAATCCCCCATTGACGCCATTGACAATCGCTTGCGCCAGTAAGAACTCCGCTAACGGTAATTCATCAAACCAGTGAATTTCGCTTTGTTCAATCGCATCAAAGTTGCGGCTCATTTGCACCATCGGGTTATGCTGCTTTTTTGGGCTTAGGGCATCTATATGAATGCCCCAAACGCCGTCGTTATCGCAGGTTTTGCCAATGACGAGATGGTCGCCCAAGCGTTGTAACGGCAATAAGCCAAGGTGATTAAAGCCACTATTGAGACTAGCAATATTGCCTAAAGCCAATAAATAATGATACAAACCTGCAGGTAATTGAACGCCCAAGGCCTGCTCATTTTGCTCAATCATCGCCTGACTGACACCCAGTGGTTCGGGGTGATTTTCCAGTTGATACAATAACTTAATAGCACTAATAGGGTTTAGCATAATCAACTAGCGAATCCAAGCATTTAAAATATTGGCAAAGGCTTGTTTGTCTTTGTCACTATAGGGCGCTTGTCCGCCTTGCTGTGAAGGTTCTAACACGCCCGTACTGCGCATGGTATCCATAAAATCGCGCATATTAAGCTTTTGCTTGATGTTGTCTTTGTCATACACAAAACCGCGAGAGGTGACTACCTTGGCGCCTTTTTCAATGCAGTCATTGGCAAGTGGGATATCACTTGTGATGACCACGTCGCCCGCTACACAGTGCGCTGCGATATAGTCATCCGCTTTGTCAAAACCGCCTTCGACCACTGTCATCTGCAAAACTGGCAACCGCGGTAAAGCAATGCCGCGATTGGCGACAAAAATTGTGGGCGTCTGGGTGCGCTGCGCGGTTTTGATGATGATTTGCTTGGCAATATTGGGAATTGCGTCAGCGTCTATCCACAGGGTGATTTTTGCTGTCATGGCTTTCACTAAAAAGGATTAGTCGTCTAGCAAATCAAGCTGTTTGGCAGACTGGAATAACACGTTTGAGCGGTTGCCCGAACGACAGAACATAAACACGGGTTTTTCTGCTTGATTAAAAATCTCGGCAAACTGTTCAACTTGCTCACGGGTTAATTGACCACCAACGACCGGTAGATAATGATAAGCAAGCCCTGCTTGCTGTGCTTTAGTAGCGATATCTGTTTGTAGTGGTTGGTTGGGTTCTTCGCCATCGGGGCGGTTGTTGATGATGGTTTTAAAACCTTGCGCCCCGATTTGAGCAACTTGCTGTGGCTCAATTTGACCATAAAAAACAGTATTGTTTGGCATGTTGTGTTTCCTTATAAAGTTAGCGATAAAGTTAGCGTTGATTATTCATGTTTTTACTGACTGCGACAAGTATATTTATTGGGTTAATTGTTTAACGGCTTGTTGCGTACTTAAAAATACCTTGCCGGTTAATTTTTGAATCACATCGGTTTTTTCAATCACATCCATCACAGGCCCTTTGACTTCCGAAAAATGTAGGGTGATAGCTTGAGCTGCCAAATTTTGGTTTAGATTGATGAGCATATCTTGTGCCGTCAAATCGATATGATTGACTGCCGACAACATCAGCACCAGATTTTTGGTCTGTGAATGACTGGCAATCGCCTGCTCAATAAACTGTAGCACGGACTGGGCATTACCATAAAACAGGCTTTCATCAATGCGAATGATCAACAAATCATCAAACTGGGTCACTGCATGGCGTGCAACATTACGAAAATGCCCGGTATCACCAATTTGACCCACAATCGCCATATGCGGGTGGCTGGCTTGCCAAATCAGGCCTGCAAAGGAGGCAAACAGCCCCGCCACCAAGCCAACATTTAGCCCAAACAATAACACACCTGTGAGTGCCACGCCAAATGCCAGCGCATCGAGTTTGTCATAGCGCAGCGCTTGCTTGAGTGTTTGCACATCAATCATACTGATAATCACTGACATGATAATAGCACCCAATATCGCGTAGGGCAGTGGCTCTAAAGTTTGGCTAAAAAACAGCAGCACCAATGCCATCACCAGTACCGATAGCATACTGGCAAGCGGACTTTGCGCGCCCGCATCGACATTTACCGCGGTGCGTGAGAAGCCACCGACAATGGTAAACGACTGAAAAAACGCACCTGCGATATTGGCAACGCCCAAGCCTTTGAGTTCTAGGTTGGCATCGTAAGCCTCATGGCGTTGTCGGGCAAATGAGCTGGCAACCGAGTTGCTAGAGACAAATGCAATCAGTGCCATCAATCCGGCTGCAGGTAATAAATTAATGAGTTCAACGGGCGAAATCTGATAAAACGGCAGCACAAAATGCGGCAAACCACTGGGTACATCCGCCACCGTGCGAATACCGATAGCGGCAAAATTGCCAACTTGACTGGCGATAATACCGATTGCCAGTACCCCAAGGGGTAACATACGCGTGATGACCTCAATGACTTTGGCAGCCAATAAAGGCTTGAGCCAAGTTTTAAGATAATAGCGGTTGATAAACAGTACAGTGAATGCCGCAACGCCGACCATCAAGGTGGGCACGTGCAACTCACGGCGATGAAACAGAAAAGTTTCAACATTCTCTAGCAGTGAATTGCCACTGATCGCGATACCCGTCACATATTTTATTTGCCCGACCAAAATCAAAATTGCCGCGCCACTAATAAACCCTGCCGTCACGCCACGGCTAATAAACTGGGTAATCCAGCCGAGCCGAAACACGCTTGCTAGCCACAACAGTGCCCCTGTTATCAGCGCCAAAAACGACGCCATAATGGCATAATGCATCGGCGGTAATTCGTTATAGGGCTGCAGCGCTTGTGCCGTCATAATCGCCGTAATTGCCACAGGACCGACGGCATTGACCGAGCTTGCGCCAATCCACGCATACACCAGTACCGGCACAATCGCTGAGTATAACCCATATACAGGGGGTAATCCTGATAGCATGGCATAACCTAAACTTTGCGGAATCACCAAAATACCCACGATAATGCCCGCCAACAAATCTTGACTGAGATTTGCCTTGTTATAGTGCGTTACCCAGTGGGGTAATCGTCGCAAGTTGGCTAAATGTAATGGCAAGGTGGTTATCCCGATAAAGTGGTTATTCCAATAAGTTAGCGTCCATTAAACTAGCAGATTGGTCAGTTATAGATTTAATTATTTTGTCTGACAAAAGCGATCATACAGTACATTGAGGATTGCTAAGGCATCCTCACTGGCGACTGAATAATAGATTTGTTTGCCCTCGCGGCGGGTGTTGACCAAACCATCTTTACGCAAAATCCCCAATTGCTGCGACAGACTTGGTTGACCCAGTCCCACTTTCTCTTCAAGCTGGCTCACACAATGCTCACCTTGCGTCAATTGACACAGCAGCATCAAGCGGTCAGGATGAGATAACGACTTTAACAACTGGCTGGCTTTTCCTGCAGCAGCGTGCATTTGATCGAGCATGGTTGCATCCATCGACACAGGCGCATCGGACTGCGGTTCGGCAATTTCAGACATGACTTTTCCCCCAAGGTATTTTGATGGCTGATACGCAATGCCTGATACTAAGTGCTGCTACCATCAAACTTATCACATAATTTTAAAATCAATAAACGTTTGCGCCAATACAATATATTGAAAAACATATTATAAAATAATATAATAAATTGAGCAACGCCTTGCAATGCGGCTATTATACAAAAGTATAAAGTGTTTTTTCAGTTGAAATTGCCATAAAGATATGCCAAAAGCGTTTTTAGATAACAGGAAGACTTATGAACATTCATTCTTTTTTAGACAAAGACACTGAAACTTTTACCCACGTTCTAGTCGATACAGCTAGCAAACACTGTGCCATCATCGACCCAGTATTGGATTTTGACCCCGCAGCCGGCAAAATTAGCTATGACAATGCCAATGAGGTCATTGGGTTTGTCAAATCACAAGGGTTGAGCTTGGACTATATCATCGAAACCCACGCCCATGCCGATCATTTATCGTCCGCGCCTTATATCAAAGCGCAATTAGGCGGTAAAATAGTGATGGGTAAATATATCGATAAGGTGCAAAAAACCTTTAAAACCATTTTTAACTTTGACGATCTAGCCACCGATGCCAGTCAATTTGATATTTTGACTGAGGAAGGCAGCGAGTTAACACTGGGTGATTTGAGCATTACAGCCATGCATGTACCGGGTCATACCCCAGCCGATATGGCATATAAAGTGACGGATAAAAGCGGTGACAAAGAAAAAATTGCGGTATTCGTCGGTGATACTATTTTTGCCCCTGATGTCGGCTCTGCACGCTGTGACTTTCCCCATGGTAGTGCCGAGGATTTGTATGACTCGATTCAGCGTTTATTAGCCTTGCCCGATGATACCCTGCTGTATCTTTGCCATGATTACCCACCCAAGGGCGGGCGTGAGCATATCGCAACGGTTTATGTAGGTGAGCAAAAATTACGCAACATTCATGTCAAACAAGGCACGCCTAAAGCAGAATTTGTACGAATGCGTAACCAACGTGACAAAACACTTGCAATGCCACGTTTGATTTTGCCATCGGTACAAGTTAACATCAATGCAGGTGAATTGCCAAAATCAGAAGACAATGGCGTACACTACCTTAAAATTCCCTTAAATCAATTATCATAAAATAAGGAAGAATCATAAATGAAAACCAATGTGGGAAACAAAGAACGAGTCGTGCGTGTTGTGGCAGGTCTAGCTTTACTAAAATCAGCGAAAAGCAAAAAGATGAAAATGCTTGGCTTAATACCCTTAGTATCGGGTGCGACGGGTCATTGTCCTTGTTATAGTATGCTAGGTATCAACACCGCCAAATCAGCAGCAGATAGCAAAAAACACTCTAAAGCGCAATCCAAAGACCATGCGAAAGATAGCGCTAATGATAAAAGCACCGTGATTGACAGTGTCATGCAAACAGCTGAAACCTTAAAAGAAACAGTTCAAGAAAAAGCAGCCACGCTTAAAGAGACTGCTCAGGAAAAAATAGAAGAACTTGCAGACGCCAAGAAAGCTGACCATGCAGACAAAGCGGAAAAGTCAGAACAATCAGAAAAAAAAGAGGCTTAATCTAGGCGGCTTTAATTTAAGCGAATGTGACATTCGTTATAGCCTAATAAAAGACTGAGAAAAGGCATCCGTTTGGGTGTCTTTTTTCGTTATACTAGCTTTTATCATTCTCAAGACAAACATAACTCAATGAAAAATACAGCGGTTAAATTTTGTGGCTTTACCCAACTTCAAGATATTACAAATGCGGTCAATCTTGGCGTGGATGCGGTGGGTTTTGTATTTTATGAGCCAAGTCCGCGAGCAGTGACCCCCGAGCAAGCCTGTGAGCTTGCCAAAGCGGTGCCTGCGTTTACCACGGTGGTGGCATTGGTGGTCAATATGCCCGAGCAAGAATTGGTTTATCTATCGCATCATGTGCCGTTTGACATCGTGCAGTTTCACGGTGATGAATCGCCGCAAGAATGCAAGCTAATGGCGGATAGAATCAATAAACGATGGATAAAGGCATTACGCATCAGCCATGATGACAACAGGGAGACGATTGTCACCCAAATCCAAGAACTTAAAGACTTTGGCGCGTGTAGCGTGCTACTTGACGCCTATCATCCCGATAAATTTGGCGGTACAGGTGATAGCTTTGATTGGGATAAAATCCCTAAAAACTCGCCGTTACCGATTATTTTGGCTGGTGGATTGACGGCGGATAACGTGGGCGAAGCGATTGCCAAAACCAATATCTATGGCGTGGATGTCAGCGGCGGCATTGAGTCAGCAAAAGGGGTGAAAAGTTTGGCGAAAATGCAAAAATTTATTGAACAAACTCGCAAATAAATCCTGTAAGGATAAAGATTGCTTTTCAAATAAATTGGTATATACTAACGTACTAGTATATTAGTACATAAAATTATAGGTAACAATATGAATATCTTGGTCACAGGCGTAACCGCAGGATTTGGCAAAGCGATTGCCGAATTACTCATCTCAAAAGGTCATACCGTCATCGGCACTGGTAGACGCCAAGAAAAACTGGACGAACTACAGACCCAACTGGGCGATAACTTTATCTCGCTAAACTTTGACGTATCGGACTTGCCTGCCACCAAAACCGCGCTACAAACTTTGCCAAACGATGTACTCAACAACCTAGATGTGCTAGTCAATAACGCAGGATTGGCACTGGGACTTGAACCCGCCGATAAAACAGACTTTGCCGATTGGCAACAAATGGTCAATACCAATATTCTAGGCTTGATTCATTTAACCCATGAAATCCTGCCTAGTATGGTCGCCAACAACGACGGCTACATTATTAATTTAAGCTCAACTGCCGGCAGTTATCCGTATTTTGGTGGTAATGTGTATGGAGCAACCAAAGCCTTTGTGACCCAGTTTAGTCTAAATTTGCGTGCCGATTTGGTCGGTAAAAATATTCGTGTCAGTAATATCGAGCCAGGACTATGTGGTGGCACAGAGTTTAGCAATATTCGTTTTCATGGCGATGACGCCAAAGCTGCCCAAGTTTATGACAGCGTGCAATATGTCACCCCACAAGATATCGCCAATATGGTGGCATGGCTGATTGAACAGCCCAAACACGTTAATATCAACCGTATTGAAGTCATGCCTACCGCGCAAACCTTTGCAGGTTTAAAAGTCGTTAAAGATATATAAAATTAGAGAGAAAATAATGAACATTCAAAATCCAACTGAAGTAAAAGATTTCAATCAATATCCCGATGCCAGCGGACATTTTGGCATTCATGGGGGACGTTTTGTCTCTGAAACCCTGATGGCGGCACTGGAACAACTTGAACATATCTATAACACTGCCAAAGCTGACCCCGAATTTTGGAAAGCTTTTCAAGACGACTTGGTCAATTATGTTGGTAGACCAACGCCACTTTATCATGCCAAGCGCCTAAGTGATGATATCGGTGGCGCGCAGATTTATCTTAAACGTGAAGACTTAAACCACACAGGCGCTCACAAAGTCAACAACACCATCGGTCAAGCCTTGCTTGCCAAAATGGTCGGCAAAAAACGCATCATTGCCGAGACAGGCGCAGGGCAACATGGCGTAGCAACTGCCACCATCGCGGCGCGTCTAGGCTTAGAGTGCGTGGTGTATATGGGCGCAGATGATGTCGAACGCCAAGCCATGAACGTGTATCGTATGCGTTTGCTTGGCGCAACCGTGGTACCTGTCACTTCGGGCACTCGCACGCTCAAAGACGCCATGAATGAAGCCATGCGTGACTGGGTCACCAATGTCGATAGCACTTATTATGTCATTGGCACTGTCGCAGGTCCGCACCCATACCCCATGTTGGTGCGTGACTTCCAAGCCATTATCGGCAAAGAAGCCAAACTACAACACTACCAAAAAACAGGCAAACTGCCCGATGCGTTGGTCGCTTGTGTCGGTGGCGGTAGTAATGCCATCGGACTGTTTTATGACTTTTTAAATGATAAAGACGTCAAAATGTATGGTATTGAAGCCGGCGGCGATGGGGTCGAGACAGGCAACCATGCTGCACCGCTTACCGTCGGTCGAGTGGGCGTATTACACGGCAACCGCACGTATTTGATGGCGGATGATGATGGGCAGATTTTGGGCACCCATTCGATTTCGGCAGGGCTGGATTATCCTGGCGTGGGTCCTGAGCATAGTTTCTTAAAGGATATCGACCGTGTGCAGTATGTACCTTGTACCGATGAAGAAGCAATGGTGGGATTTCGTGAATGTACCCAAAAAGAAGGCATTATTCCTGCACTAGAAAGCTCGCACGCCATTGCGTATGCGTTGAAACTTGCCAAAACCATGAGCAAAGACCAGTCAATTATTGTCAATCTGTCGGGTCGCGGGGATAAGGATTTGCATACGGTGATGAAACGTGATGGAATTGAGATTTGATTGATTATTAATGGCAAAAGATACTGTTCCTATAGCAAAAAACCAAATGCAACGTAGCTTGCTTAAAATCATTTATGACTATCCGAAAGAAAAGGATAAGCAAAAAATTTGGCAATATTTTGAAAGTCATTGTGCTTACTGTGACTGCGAAATCGAACAGGGTAGTCGTAAAGGTCATTTAGACCACCTGATTGCGATTAGCAATGGTGGCACAAACGATATTCACAACTTTGTACTAGCTTGTAGTATCTGTAATGTTGATGAAAAAAGAGAGCAACATTGGTTGCAATTGAAATGTAAAAATCTTTCTCAAGCAGTTTTTGAACAACGTTATCAGAAAATTATTGATTGGCAAAGGCAAGCCGAAATACTCAAAATTGATAATGAAGTACAAATTGAGATAGAAAAAATCATTTCACAAGCAAAGCAAGATTTTGATCATGCTGTCGTTAAAATGCGAGCCTTAAAACAAAAAATTAGCAGTAAAAATTAAAGCGAGAAAAGTATGCAAACCCGAATTGAAACCACCTTTAACACATTGCGAGCGCAAAACAAAAAAGCTTTAATTCCTTATGTGATGGCAGGCGACCCAAACCCAAGTGTTACCGTCAGCTTACTGCATGAACTCGTTGACCACGGCGCAGACGTCATCGAAGTTGGCTTGCCATTTTCTGACCCGATGGCAGACGGTGAAACTATCGCACTCGCAGGCGAGCGCGCATTGGCAGGTGGCACCAGTACCCGCCAAGCGCTTGAGATGGTAAAAGCGTTTCGCAAAACCAACACCACCACGCCAGTGCTAGTCATGGGCTATCTGAATCCGATTGAAATCATCGGTTATGACAAGTTTATCAGCCTTTGTCAAGATGCCGGGATTGACGGTGTTTTGATGGTCGATTTACCGCCGCAAGAAGCGGGCGATTTTACCCAAAAACTCGCTAATTCCGCGATGAACGAAATCTTTTTACTTGCGCCAACCACCTTGCCAGAACGCCGTGAGCAAGTGTTAAAACATGGCGGTGGTTTTATCTATTATGTATCGGTCAAAGGCGTGACAGGCTCAAAAGCATTGGATGCACAAGATGTGGGCGAACACGTCCAAGCGATTAAAGCACAAACTGCTTTGCCTGTGTGTGTTGGTTTTGGTATTCGTGATGGTGAATCGGCAAAAGCAGTCGGACAATATGCGGATGGCGTGATTGTCGGTAGTGAACTGGTGAAAAACTTTGCGGATGTAGGCAATGATGAACAAAAAATCGCCCATGCCAAAAAAGTCATCTTGGATAAAATGGATGAGCTAAGAGAAGCGATTGATAGTCTTGAGTGATAGAATGGTTTGAGGTATTTGAGGTTAATCATTTCATTTATTGCTAAAATCAGTTAGCATACGCATTATAAAATGAGTTTGTACTTGTACACTCAAACGAATACTAGTCAATCGCATTCTTAATAGGGATTTATTATGAGCACTGATATGAAGCCTCAACCGATGGGACAGACACTGGAAGAAACTTGGTTAAAACGCCCATTACCCACCATCAAGCCGCGTGCCAAGCAAATATTGACGGCGGTTGAGACCGAACCATCGACTCAATGTCCCAACTGTAATTCAATCATCACCAATACGGCGCTGATTTTTAATAATTACGTCTGTCCATCGTGTGATGAACATCTTAGCATGACCGCACGCACGCGTCTGAACTGGTTTTTTGACCAAGTCGATGACGAGCTAGGGCAGCAGTACCAAGCAGGCAATCCATTACATTTTGTCGATAGCAAACCTTATCCAACACGGATGAGCGAAGCGCAAGCCAAGACGGGCGAAACCGAAGCGCTCATCGTCATGAAAGGTAAACTCCAGCGCCTACCCGTAGTTGCCTGTGCGTTTGATTTTGCTTTTATGGGTGGCTCCATGGGCTCTGTGGTAGGCGATCGATTTGTGCTCGCTGCCGAGACGGCGCTCAAAGAACAAATCCCGCTGGTGTGTTTTGCCGCATCGGGTGGCGCCCGCATGCAAGAGGGCTTGTTATCACTCATGCAGATGGCGCGTACTGCCGCAGCGATTGAGAAACTCAAACACGCCAATATTCCTTATATTGTGGTACTGACCAATCCTGTGTATGGCGGTGTGACCGCAAGCTTGGCTATGCTTGGCGATATCCATTTGGCGGAGCCCAAAGCCATGATTGGTTTTGCGGGCAAACGGGTGATTGAACAAACCGTTCGCGAGGTGCTGGGCGAGCCCTTTCAGCGCGCTGAGTTTTTGGTAGAGCATGGTGTGGTCGATCAAGTCGTTCATCGTTTACAAATGAAAGAAACGATTCATCGCTTACTCAAAAAAATGACCTATTTTCGTCAGGCTCACTAATTCATTATTATCACGGTTTTATTCATGCAACAGTCAAGCTTACCAGCCGCACCCTCACCATCCCCATTGCCGCCTAGCGTTTCAAGCTCGTTAACTGAGTGGCTAAACTACATGCAAGGCATCCATGTGTCAGCGATTGATATGGGGCTTGAGCGGGTGATGCCCGTATTTCAAGCATTGGGTATAAAGCAAACCGATGCCTTTGTGTTTACCGTGGCAGGCACCAATGGCAAAGGTTCAACCACCGCCACTATTGCCGAGATTTGTCAACAAGCGGGCTATAAAACCGCTTTATATCAATCGCCGCATCTACTGGTGTTTAACGAGCGTGTCAGAATCAATGGAGAAATGGTCGATGACCAAACTTTGATTGATGCGTTTGCCAAAATCGAGCAGGCGAGAGTGGATTGTGGGTTGACGCTGTCATTTTTTGAAATGACGACGCTTGCCGCGTTTTTGATTTTTGCCCAAAACCACTGTGATGTCTGGGTATTGGAGGTGGGTTTAGGCGGCCGCCTCGATGTCGTCAATGTCATCGAGCCAAACCTTGCGGTGATTACCAATGTGGGTATCGACCATGTCGAATGGCTCGGTGACACCCGTGAAAAAATCGCTGTAGAAAAAGCCGGTATTTTGCGTGATAACCTCACATTGGTGTATGGCGAAGCCGATATGCCATCGACCATCGCGCCTTTGATTGCACAGCACCATGCACATTTGCTACAGTATGGCAAAGATTATGGCTACCGCTATACTGACGGTGCAGCGACATGGCAATATAGCAATAGCGCGGTGACTTTATCGTTGCCTATGCCCAATTTGTCTTTGCATAATACCGCAACGGCTATTACCGCCCTCTTAGCTAGCCCATTAACCATAACCCAAGACCATATCCAAGCTGCGTTACCGAAGGTAAAATTGGCTGGGCGTTTTGACAGCAGACGCATGTTAGCTCGCCAATGGGTGTTTGACGTTGCCCACAATGACCATGGGATGCAGTTTTTGCTCAAACAGTTGACGCCGTATGTACATGCTTACCAACGCCAGCATCCAACCGCCAAATTGCATTTGGTCATATCCATGCTCGCTGATAAAGACATCGAGCCTGTGCTTACGCAGCTACAGCAATTCTCCCAGACGGTGATGCCGATTGACAGTGTTCACAGCGGCGTTATATCTCACCCTAGAGCCAGTAGCCAAGAACGCTTAACTGAGCTATTACCGCGCTATTTTAATTCGGTGTCTATTTTTGAGGATTTGAATTTGGCGACCCAATCGGTGATTGACCACAGCCAAGATAATGACCTGATTTTGGTGTGTGGTTCTTTTTATACCATCAGCGGTGTGCTGACCAGCCAATCACTCAGTGAATAACGAATTTGTGCGTCAAATGATTTTACTTTTCAAAATTTTCAGTTAATATCTCAATAATGGTGAAAACTGCTAACGCGAATTTTACTATGATTAGTCAAAATTCGTTGATTTTTATAGGTTGAAAAAATCATTTATCAAGACACATAAACTAGGGTAATTGGCATGAAATTTTCTAAGCAAGCATTATTGGGTACAACGGTATTGTTAGGCGGTAGCGTGTTGTTATATGCCACTATGCACCAAGTCTTGAATGCGCCTGCCAAACCTGCAGCCAATAGCCAACAAGTTATCGCTAAACCCACGACAGATAAACAAACAGCAATCAGCAACGAGCCACTCACCGCGGATGTCGCAACCGAAAAAAATTTACTGGCGCAAAAACAAAAAGAACGGGAGCAACGGGTCGCTGCGCAAGAACAACAAGCCCAGCAATACATGACCGAACAACAGCGAATTGAAGCCGAAGCTTTAGCTCGTAGCCGTGCTGAAAATCAACTGTATGCCAACAAAAATGCCGCCAATACCAATTCGGTGGTTGCCAGCTCAGTGACCGCGATTACCCAACCTGTGGTAAAGCCCCGACCCGTTGACACGGTCGCCGCGCCACCACAAACGCAAGCTACAGTACCCAACACCGTACAAAATACTGCACAGAGCCAAAGCGCTGCAAAAACTAAAGAACAAGCAGCCACGCCAAAGCCCACAGTGACAGCACCCGTCGTCGCACAGCCGCAGCCCGCGGCAAAAACAACTCCTAACAATCCTGGCACTTATCAAGTCAAGGCAGGCGAGGGGTTGATAGGGTTGTCACGTCGCTACAATGTGCCAGTCGACGTATTGGCAAGCATCAATAATCTTAGCACCACCAGTAACTTACGTGTCGGGCAAACTATCACCATCCCGACTGCGGCACAAGTCAACCGTATTACCCAGCAAGCCCAAGCGCGAGAGCAACAACGTCAAAATGAGATTACTCGTAAAAAGCAAGAAGCTGAACAAAAAAAGCAACAGGCGCTACTGCAGCAGCAGCAAGAAGTCGCCCGTAAAAAACAAGAAGCCGCGCAAAAAGAGCAGCAAAAACAGCAGGAAATCGCCCGCAAAAAGCAAGAAGCTCAGCAACAAGCCCAGAAAAAACAAGCATTCCAAGCGGCTCAAGACAATTTAAGGCAGGCGCGTCAGACGGTGAAACAAACGGATGTTAAAGGTACGTTTGGGGTACAAGTTGCATTGGCAACCGACCAAAAAAAAGCCAGTGAAATCACCCAAAAATTACAAGCGGCAGGCTACAAAGTCAAAACCACCCAAACGAGTAAAGGGGTACGTATCGTCGTAGGTCCAGAAAAAGGCAAAGTCGCTGCCTTGGCGCTCAAAGATAAGCTCAATAACGATAGCCGTGTGGATGTCAATAGCGGCTGGGTGCTTTACTGGTAACTCTTTTGAAGCCGAACTACCCAAATAATGCCAAACCATCCAAAAAATGCGACATTTTGTGTCGCGTTATTTATTTATGCGCTTGTGAAAATCACCCAATAGAGGAATAATGCTGCCTTGTGGTAGTTATCCTGTTAATAAAAGTGTGTGGTTAGTGTGACAATTTTTTTAGTGTTAGCGTTTGTGTTGTTTATCCTGTTAGTGTTTGCCTTTCGCAGTAGGGGTAGTAGCCATCAAGAGGTTATTAAGCCCGTTCGGGGAGATGAATTAGCGGTATGGCCGTTTGAGCCGATGCCAATCATGACACCGACCGAAGTGATATTTTTTAATCGCTTGCAACAAGCCGTGCCTGAGCTGATTATTTTTGGGCAAGTACAGCTATCGCGTATTATCATGCCAAATGACGATACTGACCAAGGCTTTTGGTTTAATCGTATTTGCCGTATGAGTGTTGACTATGTGCTGGTCGATCAAGACAAGCAAACCGTACTATTGGCAATTGAATTAGACGACTGGACACACAACACTCGCCGCCGTCAGCAGCAAGATGAAAAAAAAGACAAAGCGCTGTTGAGCGCAGGCATTTCGATATTACGAATCGATGGGGAAGCCATGCCGGATGCTGCGCATTTACGCCGCAAAATATTAGCGGTGATAGGCTAAGATTAAAATCGCAAAAAACTGTAGAAAGTGTTGCATTCAAAAAAAAACTCGCTATAATACTCAAACTCAACATAGGCGATTAGTTCAATTGGTAGAGCGTCGGTCTCCAAAACCGAATGTTGGGGGTTCGAGTCCCTCATCGCCTGCCACATTTTAGTTAGGTTAGCGTATACGCTGTATTCTAATAATAAAATACGTTTTAATGATAGACAGGGCAGCCTTATGAAACAAATGCTAGAGAACAAACTAGCAGAGCTCAATGGCAAAAGGATGTCTGGTGAAAAAGTGGTTGTCCACGAACCTGCTGCTATTGAGATTGCCAAACGACATTCCCCTAAAGATTTTGCCCTGTGGATTTTTGCTTTTGTCGCATTAATCAGCGCAACTTTAGTTAATCAATATTTACCCGCATATTGGCAACCCGCTAGCAGTTTATGGATGCGCGTGGCTGTTATTGCTGGACTAATCATTGCTGCATTATTGGCACTGGCATTGACCAACCAAGGCAGTGCTTTTAAAACACTGTTGCAAGATTCTCGCGTTGAATTACGCCGTGTGACTTGGCCGACCAAACAAGAAACCCTTGAATACACTTGGCAAGTTGCGGTAGTGGCCGGGATATTGGCCTTTATTGTGTGGTTATTAGATACCGTATTTAGCCAGTTGATTCAATACGTCATTGGTCAATAGCAAAAATTTAGCCAAACCCTTTTATTTGACCCACATCTGTGGGTTTTTATCTATCTAGCAATATCAATATTTTACCTGCATTGCTCATCTTTGGTATAGTAGGCGATGTGTTTAGCAATGAATTAGAGGAAGATTATCCATGCGTTGGTATATCGTACAAGCATTTTCAGGCTTTGAAAAACAAGTGCAGCGTTCATTGATGGAACGTATCAATCGCAGCGAATACAAAGAATCGTTTGGTCAAGTACTTGTCCCAACCGAAGAAGTGATCGAAATGCGGGATGGCAAAAAACGCAAATCTGAGCGTAAATTCTTCCCAGGTTACGTATTGATTGAAATGGATATGAACGACAACACATGGCACTTGGTTAAAGACTGCCCACGTGTGATGGGCTTTATTGGTGGTACGCCAGAAAATCCTGCGCCGATTACCCCAAAAGAAGCCGATACCATTTTAAATCGTTTAAATACCAACGAAAATAAACCGCGTCCAAAAACCTTATTTGAGCCAGGTGAAGAAGTGTTGGTCATCGATGGTCCGTTTACCGAGTTTAGAGGCTTGGTGGAAAAAGTAGATTATGAAAAATCACGCTTACAGTTGACCGTCAATGTCTTTAACCGTCCAACACCGGTTGAGTTAGAATTTAAACAAGTAGAAAAAATTAACTAATTTTTGATAGATTTGCTTTTTCAGGGTTTTTTTGACCCTAAAATTGTAACTAAGTGCCAAATTTAGCAATTTTTGCTTTACCTAAGTAAAAATTCGCTTATAATATGGCACTTTATTTTTTCTGTTGTCTGCAAGATTGACAATATCACCCGGGGAGCCAGATAGCCATTCGATGAATGGGAGTCTAGCGCTATTACCCATAACAGGAGTCTATCATGGCTAAAAAGATTGATGGTTACATCAAACTACAAGTGCCAGCTGGTAAAGCTAATCCATCACCACCTATTGGTCCAGCATTGGGTCAAAAAGGTGTGAACATCATGGCATTCTGTAAAGAGTTTAACGCAGCTACTTCTAGCATGGAACCAGGTCTACCTGTTCCTGTTGAAATCACGGTTTACAACGACAAATCGTTCACCTTCATCATGAAGTCACCACCAGCGGCGTTCTTAATTCGCAAAGCTGCAGGTGCTGCTAAAGGTTCAGGCGTACCGAACAAAACTAAAGTAGGTAAAGTCGACCGTGCACAGTTAGAAGAAATTGCTAACACTAAAAATGCTGACTTAACTGCTGCTGACTTAGAAGCTGCGGTTCGCACATTGGCGGGTACTGCTCGCTCAATGGGTATTGACGTGGAGGGCGTGTAAATGGCTAAATTAACTAAACGTCAAAAAGCAATCGCTGAAAGCTATGATGCGAACAAACAATACACATTGACTGAAGCGGTGGAAATCCTAAATAAATTACCACCTGCAAAATTCAAAGAGTCAATCGATATTGCTATCAATCTAGGCGTTGACCCACGTAAATCTGATCAAGTGGTTCGTGGTGCTACTAACCTACCTGCAGGTACTGGTAAAACCAAACGCGTTGCCGTATTTGCCCAAGGCGCAGCAGCTGATGCCGCAAAAGAAGCGGGTGCTGATATCGTAGGTTTTGAAGACCTAGCAGAAAGCATCAAAGCGGGTAACATGGACTTTGATGTTGTGATTGCGTCGCCCGATGCAATGCGCGTTGTCGGTCAATTAGGTACAATTTTAGGTCCACGTGGCTTAATGCCAAACCCTAAAGTAGGTACAGTTACCCCTAACGTTGCTGAAGCGGTTAAAAACACTAAAGCGGGTCAGGCAACTTACCGTGTTGATAAAGCGGGTATTATCCATACCACGATTGGTCAAGTAGGCTTTAGCGCTGAACAAATCGAGCAAAATGCGTCTGCATTAATCGCTGATTTGAAAAAAGCAAAACCTGCGACCTCAAAAGGTATTTATATCAAAAAAATCACCCTATCAAGCACGATGGGTCCTGGCATCAACTTAGATGCAGTTCCTTATCGTAATGCCTAAGCTCTAACGCTTAATGGTGAATTTTTAACATATTTTAAATTTAGTTCAGCACAAACGGGTTGTGCTGTCTAAGACCGTAGGTTCTATTGGTTTAATCATCAATAGTTTAATTGTGAAAGTTTTTCACAGCCTACGCAGACGGGATGGCAGTTTAATTTATCATTGACTGCCACCGTATCGGAGTAATAATAAGTTGTACTTTAACTTATTGTATTAACTAGGTTTATTAGTGCCCTAAGTTAATCATAACTAGGTAACTGATAATATGGAGACAACCCATGGCATTAAATCTTCAAGACAAACAAGCGATTGTTGCTGAAGTAAGTGAATCTGCCAAAGGTGCCCTTTCTGCTGTTGTTGCCGATGCTCGTGGCGTGACAGTAGGTAAAATGACCCAGCTACGTAAAGAAGCTCGTGCAGCGGGTGTTGATATGCGTATCGTGCGTAATACTTTATTACGTCGTGCGTTAGAAGACACTAACTACACTGTGTTAAATGACGTATTTGTAGGTCCAACACTTATCGCATTCTCAACTGAACATCCAGGTGCTGCGGCACGTTTGTTCAAAGAATTTGCTAAAACAAACGATAAGTTTGAAATTAAAGGTGCAGCTTTTGAAGGCGAGTTTATCGCTGCTAAAGATATCGATCGTTTAGCAAGCTTACCAACTTACGACGAAGCGATTGCGCGCTTAATGGGTACGATGAAAGAAGCCGCTGCAGGCAAATTTGTTCGTACTTTGGCAGCATTACGCGACAAGATGCAAGGCGAAGGCGAAGCAGCTTAATTTATTTAAGCAAACTTAGCTAGGCTTAGCATTTTTTAAACCAAATTCACTTATTTAGGAATACACATCATGGCATTAACTAACCAAGAAATTCTTGATGCAATCGCTGAAAAATCAGTAATGGAAATTGTAGATCTTATTTCTGCAATGGAAGAAAAATTTGGCGTATCAGCCGCTGCACTAGCAGCAGCACCTGCAGCAGCCGGTGACGCACCTGCAGCAGAAGAAAAAGACGACTTCAACGTTGTATTAACTGGCGCTGGCGACAAGAAAGTAGCTGTTATTAAAGCAGTTCGCGAAATCACTGGCTTGGGCTTAAAAGAAGCTAAAGACCTAGTTGAAGGCGCACCACAAACTGTTAAAGAAGGCGTAGCGAAAGCTGAAGCTGAAGAATTGAAGAAAAAATTAGAAGAAGCAGGCGCATCAGTAGAATTGAAATAATTCTCGCGCTTAAGTTTTCTAAACTTCAAAAAGCCATTATTGCACTTGCAATAATGGCTTTTTTTTATTATAATCATTCTCTTGACCTTTCGTGTCTGATTGAACATAAGATGGCACACGCACCAAGGACAGAATTGTTCCATGCAAGTTAGAAAGTCTGGTAATGCGTAAAAAAACTTGAGCTAAATACCCCAAAGGTGTTTGGCTTTTTGTCGTCTCTACAGTTTTTGTTTGTATCGATTTTATATTATATCGCCGATTGGGTTAGGCATCCTGTGATGATTAACTTATCCGCTGATTGAGCAAGGTTTTAAGATTTCCGTTAGGAAATTGGATTTAAGTTGGTGACTTAAGACTGTAGGGATTGGGTCATCAAATCTTTTAAAAATAGATTCCATCGTTAATAAGTTCGCAAAAAACTTAATTTCCTAACAGGAAATGTGGTGATTTGTGGCTTTATCAGTGCACAGCGTTATCAGTGCACTGAAGTATTGATAGATGGGTAGGCATTAACGCTTTGAATGTTTAAGGACTTTTAATGGCATACTCGTATACTGAAAAAAAACGCATTCGTAAAAGTTTTGCAAAGTTGCCCACCGTCATGGACGTGCCATACTTATTGGCCATCCAAGTTGACTCATATGAGCAATTTTTGCAAGAAAATAAAAAGCCAAAAGGTCGGGAAAACATTGGTT
This sequence comes from Faucicola osloensis, assembly GCA_019353055.1. Lineage (GTDB taxonomy): Bacteria > Pseudomonadota > Gammaproteobacteria > Pseudomonadales > Moraxellaceae > Faucicola > Faucicola osloensis_C. Next base: position 38,670 of record JABAHL010000015.1, on the reverse strand, counting down.
TACAAGCCGCTTTTAATTCTATTTTCCCTATTGAAAGCCATACTGGCAATGCCGAGCTACAATTTGTTGAATACTATCTAGGTACACCAGAGTTTGATGTGCGCGAATGTATTTTACGTGGGTCAACCTATGCAGCGCCATTACGTGTCAAAATCCGTCTGGTCATCAAAGACAAAGATGTTAAAGACAAAGATGCTAAAGCGGCAATTAAAGATATCCGTGAGCAAAGCGTCTATATGGGCGAAATCCCATTGATGACTGAAAACGGTACTTTTGTGATTAATGGTACTGAGCGTGTCATCGTATCGCAATTACACCGTTCACCAGGCGTATTCTTTGACCATGACAAAGGCAAATCACATTCAAGTGGTAAAGTGCTGTATAACGCCCGTATTATTCCTTACCGTGGTTCATGGTTAGACTTTGAATTTGATGCCAAAGACTTGGTGTTTGCTCGTATTGACCGCCGCCGTAAATTATTGGCAACGGTGATTTTGCATGCTATTGGGATGAATACACAGCAAATTTTAGATGCGTTTTATGAAAAAACCCATGTCTATAAGGGTGATGAGCAATTTGAAATCGATCTTGTCACTGACCGTTTACGTGGTGAAATGGCGCAGTTTGAAATCGTTTCACCGGATGGCGAAGTGATTGTCGAACAGGGCAAACGTATCAACGCGCGCGCGATTCGTAAAATCGAACAAGCCGGTATGACTAAATTACCTGTGCCTGATGAATACTTGTATGAGCGTATTTTGGCACAAGATATCGTTGTGGATGATGAAGTTATTGCACGCGCTAACCAATTGCTCGATCACGAGACTTTGGTCAAAATCAGCAATAATGACATTAAAGAATTTGATATTTTATTCACTAACGATATCGATCATGGTTCATACATCGCCGATACATTACGCGCGGATACCGCGATGAGCCGTGAAGAAGCGTTGATTGAAATCTACAAAGTGATGCGCCCAGGTGAGCCACCAACACTCGATACGGCTGAAAAACTGTTTGAATCGATGTTCTTTAACGCGGACCGTTATGATTTATCAAATGTCGGTCGCATGAAGTTCAACCGTCGTTTGGGCCGAGTCTATGAGCCAACCAATGACCCTGATGTGCAGCGTGAACGCAGTGTATTGACCAACGACGATATTATTGACGTATTAAAAATGTTGATTGAAATTCGTGATGGTCGTGGGGTAGTGGACGATATTGACCATTTAGGTAACCGCCGTGTCCGTTCAGTCGGTGAGATGACAGAAAATCAATTTCGCGTGGGTTTAGTCCGTGTCGAGCGCGCTGTTAAAGAGCGTTTAAGCTCAGCTGAAACAGATAACTTATCACCACAAGATTTGATCAACTCGAAACCTGTGGCAGCCGCCATTAAAGAGTTCTTTGGTTCATCACAATTGTCACAGTTTATGGATCAAAACAACCCATTGTCAGAAATTACCCATAAGCGTCGTGTTTCTGCATTAGGTCCAGGTGGTTTAACACGTGAACGTGCAGGCTTTGAAGTCCGTGACGTACACCAAACCCATTATGGTCGTGTATGTCCGATTGAAACCCCTGAGGGTCCAAACATCGGTCTTATTAACTCACTAGCCGTCTACGCTAAAACCAATGAATTTGGTTTCCTAGAAACCCCGTATCGTAAAGTAGTCGACGGTAAAGTGACGGATGAAATCGAGTACTTATCAGCGATTGAAGAAGTAGGTACTGTAATCGCCCAAGCGGATTCGCCGATTGATCAAAGCGGTCAGTTGACAGAAGATTATGTCTCTGTGCGTAACTATGGTGAATTTGTACGTATGGCACCAGAGAAAGTGACCCATATGGACGTATCACCGCGTCAGGTTGTGTCTGTGGCAGCAAGTTTGATTCCATTCTTGGAACATGACGATGCCAACCGTGCCTTAATGGGTTCAAACATGCAGCGCCAAGCGGTACCCACTTTACGTTCTGATAAACCACTGGTTGGTACGGGTATGGAACGTCACGTTGCCCGTGACTCAGGTGTGTGTGTGACTGCCAAACGTGGCGGCGTCATTATGGACGTGGATGCGAGCCGTGTCGTTGTAAAAGTGAATGAAGATGAAATGCAAGCGGGCGAAGCGGGCATTGATATCTATAACTTAATCAAATACACCCGTTCAAACCAAAACACCTGTATTAACCAACGCATTATCGTCAATCAAGGTGATGTCATTGCGCGTGGGGATATCTTGGCAGATGGTCCATCAACCGATTTGGGTGAGTTGGCATTGGGTCAAAACATGCGTGTAGCGTTCATGCCTTGGAACGGTTACAACTTCGAAGACTCGATTTTGTTATCTGAGCGTGTGGTTAAAGAAGATCGTTTTACCACCATCCATATCCAAGAATTGACCTGTGTGGCGCGTGATACCAAATTGGGTACGGAAGAAATCACTGGCGATATTCCAAACGTGGGTGAAGCAGCCCTAGCTAATTTGGATGAAGCAGGTATTGTATATATTGGTGCGGAAGTACAAGGCGGTGATATCTTGGTGGGTAAAGTGACACCAAAAGGTGAAACCCAGCTTACCCCTGAAGAAAAACTACTTCGTGCAATTTTTGGTGAAAAAGCCGCGGACGTCAAAGATACGTCGTTACGGGTGCCTTCTTCTACCAAAGGTACGGTTATTGACGTCCAAGTCTTTACCCGTGACGGTGTAGAAAAAGACAGCCGTGCGCAAGCTATCGAAAAAGCCCAGCTTGATAGCTATCGTAAAGACTTAAAAGAAGAATTGCGTATTTTTGAAAACGCGGCACGCGGTCGCATTATCTCATTGCTTGACGGTCAAACTGTGAGTGGTGGCGCGGGCTTAAAATCAGGTACGGTATTGAGTGAAGTGTCAATGCAAGACATGTCACTTGAAACATTGCTGGATATTCAGCCAACCCAAGAAGATACCGCAGAGCGTTTATCACAAATTGGTGACTTTTTAACCGATAAACAAAAAGAAATCGATGAAAAATTCACTGAGAAAAAACGCAAATTAACGGCAGGTGATGACTTAACGCATGGTGTACAAAAAATCGTCAAAGTGTACTTGGCCGTGAAACGTCGTATTCAGCCGGGTGACAAAATGGCGGGTCGTCATGGTAACAAAGGGGTGGTGTCACGTATTATGCCGATTGAAGACATGCCATACGATGAAAACGGTAACCCAGTGGATGTGGTACTAAACCCACTCGGTGTGCCATCGCGTATGAACGTCGGTCAGATTCTAGAAACCCACTTAGGTGGTGCAGCACGTGGTTTGGGTATCAAAATTGACGAGATGATTAAACAACAAGCGGCAGTTGCTGAGTTACGTGATTTTTTAGACAAAATCTATAACCAAATTGGCGGCGAGCAAGTAGACTTAGGCAGTATCAGTGATGACGAAATCATTGCGATGTCAAAAAATCTACGTGCTGGCGTACCAATGGGTACCGCAGTATTTGATGGCGCTAAAGAACAGCAAATTAAAGGCTTGCTAGAATTGGCAGGTATGCCAACCTCGGGTCAGCAAGTATTGTTTGATGGCCGTACCGGTCAACAGTTTGATCGTCCGGTGACCGTAGGTTATATGTACATGCTCAAACTTAACCACTTGGTTGACGACAAAATGCACGCACGTTCAACGGGTTCTTACTCACTGGTTACCCAGCAGCCATTGGGTGGTAAAGCTCAGTTTGGTGGTCAGCGCTTCGGTGAGATGGAAGTTTGGGCGCTTGAAGCTTACGGTGCTGCTTATACATTGCAAGAGATGTTGACGGTGAAATCCGATGACGTGGAAGGTCGTACTCGCATGTACAAAAACATCGTTGATGGCGAACAAAATATGTCAGCTGGAATGCCAGAATCGTTCAACGTATTGACCAAAGAGATTAAGTCATTGGGTATCAATATTGAGTTAAAAGATCATAGCAAAAGTAAAAACTAAGTCATGATAGTGAGTATGGTGGATTTAAACGTCGCCATACTCAAACTCAATAGTTTACCTTTTTAATGACAAACGAATAAAAATTAACCTTAAATTGAAAGTCAATCTGTATCGACCTTTAATTTAATCGATGGAGAAGCAGTTTGAAAGACTTATTAGACATCATGAAAAGCCCTGCCGACTCTGGTAACCAAGAGTTCGACAGCATTCAAATTTCTCTTGCCTCACCTGACACCATCAAATCTTGGTCGCATGGGGAAGTTAAAAAGCCTGAAACCATCAACTATCGTACTTTCAAACCAGAACGTGATGGTCTTTTTTGTGCCAAAATTTTTGGACCTGTTAAAGACTACGAATGCTTGTGTGGTAAATACAAACGCCGTAAATTCCAAGGCGTGATCTGTGAAAAATGTGGCGTTGAAGTTACCGCCGCCAAAGTACGCCGCGAGCGTATGGGTCACATTGAGCTAGCAAGTCCAGTCGCCCATATTTGGTTTTTAAAATCATTACCAAGCCGTATTGGTCTACTACTTGATATGACTTTGCGTGATATCGAGCGCGTATTGTATTTTGAAAGCTATGTAGTGACTGACCCAGGTTTAACTACCCTTGAAAAATACCAGTTGCTCGATGATGAAGACTACTTCAAAGCACTTGAAGAGTTTGGTGATGAATTCACCGCGAAAATGGGTGCTGAAGCGGTTCAAGACTTGCTGCGCGATATTGACGTGGATTTGGAAATCGACCAATTACGTGAAGAAATTCCTAACACCGGTTCAGAAACCAAACTTAAAAAAATGTCAAAACGCCTAAAATTGCTTGAGTCATTCCGTGATTCAAACAATAAGCCTGAATGGATGGTAATGACGGTATTACCTGTATTGCCACCTGATTTACGTCCATTGGTACCGCTTGAAGGGGGTCGCTTTGCCACTTCAGACTTAAATGACTTATACCGCCGCGTCATTAACCGTAACAACCGTTTAAAACGCTTGTTAGAGCTCAATGCGCCTGACATCATCGTGCGTAACGAAAAACGTATGCTGCAAGAGTCAGTGGATGCGCTGCTTGACAACGGTCGCCGTGGTCGTGCGATTACGGGTAGCAACAAGCGTCCATTGAAATCTTTAGCTGACATGATTAAAGGTAAACAAGGTCGTTTCCGTCAAAACTTACTGGGTAAACGTGTTGACTATTCAGGTCGTTCGGTCATTACCGTGGGTCCATACCTGCGTCTACACCAATGTGGTTTGCCTAAAAAAATGGCACTTGAGCTGTTCAAACCTTTTACTTATGCCAAACTTTTACAAAATGGCATCGCGACTACTATCAAAGCCGCTAAGAAAATGGTTGAGCGTGAAGAACCGGCAGTGTGGGATATGCTTGCCAGCGTAATTCGTGAACACCCAGTGCTACTGAACCGTGCACCGACCCTCCATCGTTTGGGCTTACAGGCATTTGAGCCTGTACTGATTGAAGGTAAAGCGATTCAGCTCCATCCCCTAGTTTGTAGCGCGTTCAACGCCGACTTTGATGGTGACCAAATGGCGGTACACGTACCGTTAACTTTGGAGGCCCAGCTTGAAGCCCGTGCCTTGATGATGTCAACCAACAACATCTTGTCACCTGCCAATGGTGAGCCAATCATCACGCCATCACAAGACGTGGTATTGGGGTTGTATTACATCAGCCGTTCGCATATTAATGCCAAAGGCGAAAACATGACTTTCTCAAACGTGAAAGAAGTGTATCGCGCGCTAGGCACCGGTGATTTAAGCGTCAATGCCAAAATTAAAGTACGTATTGAAGAAACCACGTATGATGAAGAAGGCAATGCCAATACCGTTACCAAAATGGTTGATACCGTTGCGGGTCGCTGTTTGATTTGGAATATCACCCCAAAAGGTATGAGCTTTGACGAAGTCAACAAAGAGATGACTAAGAAAAACATCGCTCGCCTTATCAATTCTTGCTACCGCAAAATGGGCGTGAAAGACAGCGTCATGTTTGCTGACCAATTGATGTATTTGGGTTTTGCCCAAGCGACGTTGTCAGGTGTATCGATTGGTATGGAAGACATGCTCATTCCACCTACCAAAAACAAAATCATCGAAGCGGCTGACGCAGAAGTTCGTGAGATTGAAAGCCAGTTTGAACAAGGCTTCGTGACCGCGGGTGAACGCTATAACAAAGTCATTGATATTTGGTCACGTACCAATGACCAAATCGCCAAAGCGATGATGGATAACCTATCACAAGATACCGTTGTCAACAGCCAAGGCGAAATGGAAAAAGAAAAATCGTTTAACTCGATTTATATCATGTCGGATTCAGGGGCGCGTGGTAGTGCCGCACAGATTCGTCAGTTGGCAGGTATGCGTGGTCTGATGGCAAAACCAGACGGCTCGATTATTGAAACCCCAATTAAAGCCAACTTCCGTGAAGGCTTAAGCGTTTTACAGTACTTTATCTCGACGCACGGTGCCCGTAAAGGTCTAGCGGATACGGCACTCAAAACCGCAAACTCAGGTTACTTAACCCGTCGCTTGGTTGACGTTGCGCAAGATTTGGTTATCACCCAGCCTGATTGTGGTACCGATAAAGGTATCTTGATGAAGCCACACATCGAGGGTGGTGAAATCATTGAGCAATTGGCTGACCGCGTGCTGGGCCGAGTCACTGCTAAAGATGTGGTGTCAAATAAAACAGGCGAACTAGCTATTCCTGTAGGTACCTTGCTTGATGAGCATTGGGTAAAAGTCCTTGATGAACATGGTATTGACGAAGTTTGGGTGCGTTCAGTAATTACTTGTGAAGTGCCACATGGCGTCTGTTCACAATGTTATGGTCGTGACTTAGCACGTGGTCACCGCGTCAATATTGGTGAGTCTGTGGGTGTCATGGCAGCGCAATCAATCGGTGAGCCAGGTACTCAGCTAACCATGCGTACCTTCCACGTGGGTGGTGCCGCGAGTGCCGCCGCTGTGGAAAACAGCATTCAGGTTAATAAAGGCGGTACTGTTCGCTTCCAAAACTTGAAATCTGTAAGCCATGCCGATGGTCATTTGGTCGTAGTTTCTCGCTCTGCAGAAATTAGTATTACTGATGAATTAGGCCGTGAGCGTGAGCGCTATAAAGCACCGTATGGTTCGTCAATTCTAGTGGCTGATGGCACCGAAGTTACCCCAGGTCAAACCATTGGTAAATGGGATCCACATACCCATCCAATCATTACCGAGGTATCAGGTACCGCGCGCTTTAGCGAAATCACCGATGGCTTAACCGCCACCATGAAAATCGATGAAGCAACAGGTATGAGCTCATACGAAATCTTGGCGACCAAAGACCGCCCAAGCTCGGGTAAAGATTTACGTCCTGCGATTATCCTTGATACCAAAGAGGGTAAAGAAGTGGTGTATTTCTTACCACAGCAAACCATCATTCGTGTGCGTGAAGGCGATGAAGTAACAACAGGTTCGATTTTAGGTCGTGTACCACAAGAATCATCAGGTACCAAAGATATTACCGGTGGTCTACCACGTGTTGCTGACTTATTTGAAGCGCGTCGTCCAAAAGACCATGCGATTATGGCGGAAATGAGTGGGACAGTAAGCTTTGGTAAAGACACCAAAGGTAAAAACCGCTTTATCATCACCAATGATGATGGCGAAGTGCATGAAGAGTTGATTCCAAAATGGCGTCAAATCAACGTGTTTGAGGGTGAACGTGTTGAGCGTGGTGAGGTGATTGCCGATGGTCCACAAAACCCACACGATATCTTACGCTTAAAAGGTGAAACTGAGCTTGCCAACTACATCGTCAATGAAGTACAAGACGTTTACCGATTACAAGGGGTAAAAATCAACGACAAGCATATTGAAGTGATTATTCGTCAGATGCTACGTAAAGTTGAAATTACCGACGGCGGCGACTCAAGTCACTTTAAAGGTGACCAAGCTGAATACGCTGATATCGTAGCCACGAACAAAAAACTCGACGAAGAAAACAAATTCCCAGTCAAGTTTGACCGTTTATTGCTCGGTATCACCAAAGCCTCATTGGCAACTGAAAGCTTTATTTCAGCGGCGTCATTCCAAGAGACAACCCGTGTATTGACGGCAGCAGCGGTTACTGGCAAGATTGATGACTTACGTGGTCTAAAAGAAAACGTGGTAGTCGGTCGTTTGGTACCAGCAGGTACTGGTTTAGCTTACCATGCACAGCGTCTAAATGGTGGTAAAACAACAACTGCGACAGAAGCTGGTGAAAACCAGTTAGAAGCGTTAGACACCTTGTTTGCTGAAACCATGGAACCTGCATCAATGTCATTTGAAGACCAATTTGCTGAAGAGTTTAATAGCCAAGATGCAAAATAATCATTAATCAGTCATAAAAAGGTCAGTGCTTGCAACTGACCTTTTTTTTCATCAAAATATCCGTATCAAATGTCTAAGGAAAAAATATGGCAGGTCGTGTTGCACGTTATCAAGCAGATAGAACCAATCAAAAAATGTATTTTTGCCGAATTTATTGTCAGCAAGCTGAGCAGACCCAGAAGGGTCAGTTACAAGAGGCGCATATTGAAAGCGCGCTCATGCATTTGTACGGCGGGTATTTGGCATTTTTACAAGAAATAGCGCGCTATTATAATTTAACTATGCCAAACCCGAGTCTGCAATCAATTAGTGATGCGTTGGAAACTAAAACCCAAGTATCACCTGAAGTCATGCGGTTAAAGCAACTATTAGCTAATGATTATTTGGGTGATATCGAAAAAGCATGGCAGCAAATTATCTATAAACCTGTGCCACAAAACCTTGGTAATGAGAGTGATGAAAGCAATAAAAATGCCAAATTGCCGGTGATTGATGTTATGGCAAGTCCATCAAGTACCAATATTTCAGTCGATATGATTCGCCAATGGCGTGGCGATTTGGTGGATACGATTGATAGTTTGCGAGAAGGGATGATTGAGTTTTAATCGTTTAATCAATTTTGGTATTTATCAACTTGGTGCTTATCCCCTTAATACTTATCAAAGACCATAAAAAAGCTCGATAATTAATCGAGCTTTTTTATTAAGGTTTATTAACTAAGGTTTATTAACTAAGGTTTATTAACGACTTATTCGTTCAGTGGTTTATTGTTATTTAATTGAGCATAATTGATATTATTACTCGTTGTTGGCATCGGCACGGATGCTTGTTCCTCAGGGCGTTTTTGGGTAACCGCCTGCGGGGGTTTACTGTCATCACTGGTGATTTCATTGCCCTTGCTATCGACGCGTCTAGTCCCATTGTCAGTAAGCTCAATGGTTTCCTGCTCTTGTTTTTTGGATTTTGCGCGATTATTCACTGACACCCATTCCACAGGTTGACCTTTGAGCATTTTAGAGGTGAAATCCAACCAAATGGGTAGCGCCGCCACGCCACCAAATTCTTTTTTACCCATACCGATCGGTTGGTCAAAACCGACCCAAACTGTCGTCACCATTCTAGGGTGGATACCAGCAAACCACGCATCTTTGGCATCATTGGTAGTACCTGTCTTGCCACCTACATCTGAGCGACCTAACGCCCGCGCCTTAATCGCGGTACCGCGCTGGATGACATCACGTAAGATATTCGCCATTTGGAATGCCACGTTAGAAGAAATAATACGCGGCGCTTGCTGCGCTGGAATATACTGAATAGGCATGGGTTTTAGCTTATCAGTGTCGGGACCTGCATCATATAACTGTGCCTCAAGCGACGCTTGGCGTGCTAGCATTTGCTGAGTGCTGGCTTCTAATGCCGCTTCTTCTTTGCTGAGCTTTTTCTTATCTTGTTTGTCTAAACTGTCTGGTTCTTTGGTTTTAGCCAGTGGGTTTGCGTTGAATAAATCCGATTTTTCAGTCGCTTTATCGCCCGCTTCAGCGTCGCCACTCTGACCACTTGACAAGGCAGCTCGTTGTTCTTGAAAGGCGGTTAGGTTGTCTTCATTGGTTTGCTGTAAATCATTGTTAAAGCATACCGCACAAGCTTGTTTTGGGTTAGCTTGGTATTGCAGCTTACCGTTGTAGTCAAAAATCTGCTGAATAAAATAAGGTTGAATACGGTGACCGCCGTTGGCAAAGGTCGCATAGCCCGTCGCCATCTGTAAAGGGGTGGCTTCACCAGAACCGAGTGCCAATGACAACGTGTTTGGCATGCGTTCTTTTTCCAACCCAAACTCATTGAGTAGCTCACGTGTATCAGAGATACCCGCTGAACGTAGTACCCGAATCGATACTAGATTGCGTGATAGGTATAAACCTTTACGCAGTGGAATCATCCCCAAATTGCGACCGTCTGAGTTCTTGGGTTTCCATGAACCGACGGTCAATGTATCATCAGATATCAGGGTATCTGGGCTAAAGCCTTTTTCTAGGGCAGTGGTGTAGACTAATGGTTTGATGGTTGAGCCTGGTTGGCGATAGCCTTGAATCGCGCGGTTAAATTTACTTTTATTAAAATCAAAGCCACCAACGACCGCAAGTAACGCGCCAGTTTCTGGATTGACAGATACTAGGCTGCCTTCAACGGCTGGAATTTGCACCAAGCTCCAGCTGGTGTTGTCAGCATTTGATGTGACATACACAATATCATGCAGATTGACGATGTTGTTGGAAATAAATGCTGAGTTGGGATTGCGATAGTGCAATGTCGCCCAGCGCATGTTTGACCAAGGCACTTTAATCTGAGTACCATCTTTCATGACCGCATCAAAGCCATTGCCAGGATAAACTTTGGTGACTTCAACCGGATAAAAAGAATGGATAACTGGGAAATTGGCAAGCTTGCCAGGTTTTTCTTTATCTTTTGTATTAGCAGGGGCGCCGCGCCAACCGTGGCGGCGATCATAGGCAAATAAACCGCGTTTAATGGCGTTTTCTGCAATTTCTTGTGCTTCGCTATTAATGGTAAGCTTCACACGCCAGCCCGAATTGATGACAGCTTCGCCATATTGCTCTACCAATGAGGCACGGGTCATTTCCGCCAAATACGGTAAGTTTTTATCAAGCTTTGCTTGGTATAGGCGTAGTCCAATGGGTGCGGCAACCGCTTCGTCGTGTTGCACTTGGCTAATTGCGCCATTTTTAAGCATCTGACCCAAAATCCAGTTGCGCCGCTCTAACGCGCGCTCAGGGTTGGCAACAGGATTGTATTTGGATGGCGCTTTTGGCAGACCGGCAATCATTGCCATTTCTGCAATGGTTAGGTTATTTAATGATTTACTATAATATTGCTTAGCGGCAGCTTTAATCCCATACGCACCTTGACCCAAATAGATTTTATTAACATATAAGGTCATGATGTCTTGTTTGGATAGCTTTTCTTCAATTTTACGGGCTAAAAATAACTCCGTTAATTTACGATTCAGGGTACGTTCGGAGGATAAAAAATAATTTTTGGCAACCTGCTGGGTAATCGTTGACCCACCTGTCTGGCTATCCTCGCTCACCGCTTCGGTCAGTGCGCGCCCAATGCCCTTAATACTGATACCACTGTGCTGAAAAAATGACGAATCTTCGGCTGCTAAAAAAGCATTCACCATATTTTTGGGAATTTGCTCATAACTCACTGGCAGAGACATATCATTACCGTATTGACCAATTAATTGGTTGTCCTCGGTATAGATTTGTAGTGGCATTGACAGCTTGGCTTTTTTAAGGTCATCTAAGCTTGGCAGGCTAGGTGATATATACATCGCCATGCCATAAAAACCGATGGGAAAAGCTAATACCAAAATAAAAAGAAACGCTAAAATTGCAACCAAGAGATTGAGTAAAAATTTCATCCAAGTAAAGGTAGCAGCAGTCGACTGGGTCATAAAGTCATTAGCTCAAAGCAAAATAAAGCCCCATTATACCTAAAAAAATTTGAGTTCTGTGAAAAATCTATTTTGCTTTTATATTGTTTTTAAACTAGCTAATAGATTAGCCCTAACTAAAGGTTGAATCTCTAAAGTTTCTAAAGTATTGTAGCGTAGTAAAAATCACGTTACCGAACTTAGTATACAAGGAACAAACTTGTGAGGTTATTTACAAAAAACAACAAGCTAGTCGTTGGGGTAGATATCACTACCACTGCGATAAAAATGGTTGAAATAACACGGCAGCAAGGTCTATTTCATTTAAGAAATTACGGCATTGAACCGTTACCCCGCGGTGCAGTTGTGGATAAAAATATTGTAGATATTGACGCGGTCAGTGACGCCCTCGCAAGATTGTCCCGCGGTAGAGGTTTTTCCAGTAAACATATCGCGACAGCCGTATCTGGGTCTTCGGTTATCAGCAAAATTATTGAGATGGAAGCGGATCTCACAGAGCTTGAAAGAGAATCTCGTATCCGTCTGGATGCTGACCAATATATTCCCTATCCTTTATCAGAAGTTAATTTAGATTTTGAAGTGATAGGCCCTTCAGCCACGCCTGATATGTGTAAGGTATTGTTAGTTGCCTCTCGCACTGAAAACGTCGACCAACGTGTCGATGCGGGCGCTTTAGCGGGACTGGATACTAAAATTGTGGATGTAGAGGCTTACGCAGTTGAACGCGCCTTTCAATTGATGGTCGATAGCTTGCCAGGTCAACCTCAGCATGTAGCCCTCATTGATATCGGGCATAGCCAAACCACGCTTTATATTGCAAAGGACGGGGAGTTTGTATACAGCCGTGAACAGCTTTTTGGCGGCGCCCAGTTAACTGAAAGTATTCAAAGCCGTTATGGTTTGACGTTCGAGGAAGCGATGATTAATAAGCGCACCCTGTCATTGCCAGATGATTACTATACGGATGTGTTAATGCCATTTTTAGATGCCATTGTGCAGCAAATCACCCGTTCGCTGCAGTTTTATTTTTCATCCAGCCAAAATAGCCAAGTAGAGTATATTTTGTTAGGTGGGGGTAGTGCCAGCATTGCGGGTCTAGCAAGCATGGTTGAACAAAAACTTGGTACCCGCACAGGTATTGCCAATGCATTTTCAAATATGACGATTAATAACCATATCAACACTGAATTACTGATTATGGACGCGCCAAGCTTAATAGCAGCTTGTGGCTTGGCGTTACGGAGTTTTGATTAATGGCAAAGATTAATTTACTTCCTTGGCGTCAAGAACTTCGTGAACGTAGAAACCGTGAGTTTATGACTTTAGTGGTTGCGGTATTGTTTTTATCGCTACTCGGTGCCTTTGCAGCATGGAGTTACTATAAAAATACCCTAGAAAACCAGCAGCTTGCTAATGAACGTATCAAACAAGAAAACGCTAATTTAGACAAGGCGTTAAAAGAAATCGAAACCCTCGAGCAGCAGCGTGATGATATCATTGCGCGTATGAAAGTGATTCAAGACTTGCAAGGTCGTCGCCCTGTCCCTGTTCGTATTTGGGACGATATTGCCAGAATTATCCCGGCACAAATGTATTTGACCAGTATGAAGCGTGAAGCTGATACCATCACCTTTACCGGTCAAGCCGACAATCCAAATGTGATTTCAACATTTATGCGCAGTCTTGATGGGACGCAGTGGTTAGAAAAATCGGCTGTCGTCAGTATACAGCAGCCCAATGCAGTGGCTTATCAAGCCCCCACACCCGCACCTGCTGCCGGTAACATCAGCGCTAGCAGTACCAGCGCAACATTACCAGAAGCCAATTACGTGACTTTTGTGGTAACAACCATGGTTAAGCAAACCGACGTTGCCAGTGCCACCGCTGCGAGTGGCGTTGCGGCAAGTGCGAGTAAGGAGAAATAACGGTGAAATTAACCAATCCGCTAAAAAGACCGAGACTTGTCAAAAAACCTGTTCAAATTACCGCAAAAAAATCGTTTGATGTTAAAGCCTTCGCCGAGAGCTTTAAATCACTAGACCAAAACAATTATGGTAGCTGGCCTGTGCCTGTTAAGGTTACCGTCTTGCTATTTATGGTCGCTGTTATCGCCTTTTTAACTTGGTTTTTACCGATTAGTACCAAACGTGAGGAGATTGCTGCTGCCGAAGCTGAGCAGCAAACCTTGCTCGACCAATATCGCCAAAAAGAATCCAAAGCACGTCATTTAAAAGAATATCAAGCGCAAGTATTAAAAATGCAGTCTGATTTTAAAGAACTGCTCAATCAATTACCCAAAGATACCCGTATTTCTGACTTGGTGGATGGCATTAATATGGTTGGTGTAGGCAGTAATGTCAAATTTCAGGATATCAAAGTTGAGCCCGAAGTGTCCCAAGAGTTCTTTATTGAGCAGCCAATTCGTATTGCCGCTTTAGGAGATTATCACCAATTTGGCTCATTCATTAGTGGGCTTGCTAAACTACCTCGCATTATTACCCTGCATGACTTTGAAGTTGCCAACCCTAGTCCTAGCCTAGATAAGCTACCAGAAACCAATCTTGTTTTGAACGTTAAAACTTATCGTTCAAAAGAGCTAAATGAAGAAGAATTGAAAAAGGCACAAAAAGATAATCAAAAAAATGCCGCTGGGTCTGACAATAAGGAAGCAAATAATGGCGATAAATAAAAAACAGCTTACTATTTGCTTAGCGCTATTAGCCCTATTATCTGGGTGTACTGACCGTGTCGGTTTAGCAGAGCAAAAAATGCAGGACATTCGTAAACAGCCGGCGCAACCGGTAAAGCCACCACCGACACCTGAAGTGGTACAAGAGTTTAATTACAGCGCTTCACAGCTGCGTAGCCCATTTATGCCGCCCAGTTTAATGCTGCAAGCCAATCAAGTACAGCAAATGCAAGGGGTTAGACCCGATGTGACCCGACTCAAAGAACCGCTTGAACAATTTGAGTTGAATGAGCTTACCTATAAAGGTACGATGGTGTCATCATCTGGCGAGGTATATGGTCTTGTTCAACGCCCAGATGGGGGCATTGCCAGTGTCAAAGTGGGTAATTATATGGGTAAAAATGATGGGCGTATTGCAGAGATTACGCCAACCCAAATTAACTTAATTGAAATCATACCAGACAGTCGTGTCGGCTATGTCGAAAAACCAAACTCAATTGTTGCCGCAGTTAGTCAATAAAACAAAGGGATAACTCAATGAATTTTAATGCCTATCCATTTCGAACTTCAACGTCTAAGCTAGCGGTAGCGATGAGTGCGATGTTAGTATCTAGCAGCGTGTTTGCAGCTGATACCATTAGAAATATCTCGGTTACCACGCCGAGCGCTATGTTAACAGAACTCAATATCGACTTTGCTAATAGTGCTGTGACCCCGACGGCTTATGAACTTGCCTCACCCACACGACTGGTGTTGGATTTTCCCAATGTGAATAATCAAATTTCATCACGGATGCAAACTTATAACAAAGGCTATGTCAACAATGTCACCACGCTGACCAATGACAGTATGACACGTATGATTATTGAACTGTCAAATCAAGCGACCTATAGTACGCGTGTGGTCAATAATCGCCTCGTTGTCTCCATGCAGCCGAAGGGAAGCACCCCTGCAGTAACCACCGTAGCTACCAATCCAGCAATCGTTACACCTGTGGTGACTACCCCCGTCGTTGTCAGTCAGCCCGCAGTAGTAGCGCCTGCTGTCGTCGTGACTGAACCTGTTCCTGCCCCTGTGATTGTCACGCCGCCGCCTGTGGTCGTGCAAACGCCACCACCTGTTGCCGTCGTGACCCAAACACCAAAAGTCGCGCCACCCGCCAATACCATGGTAGTCAAAGTCAATCCTTTATTAAATCCTGCTGCCGCGGTTGTTCAACAATATAACTATGATGGTCTAGCGGCGATTAATTTTAATGGCACCTCGAATGGCGGCGGTAATATTAGCGTTAATTTGGTAAATGACAGCATCCCTGTGGATGTGCAGCGCATGGGTGACGAGTTAGTCATTCGTCTGACAGGCGCCACCATTCCCAGTCGCCTCCAAAAACAAATGACCGTAGGTAATGGCTTGGTGCGTGATGTTATCGCAACCAACCAAGGACGCAATGGCGTGATTCGTGTTGCCATGACAGGCGATTATGACTATAAAGCCTTTCAAACAGGCAATCAGCTAAATATCAATATCGATCCCCCCAAACGTTTGCGCGAGCCGACTATTGAAGAACGTACCTACAGCGGGGCACCTTTATCACTAGAGTTTCAAGATGTCAGCGTGCGGACGATTTTAGAAGTGTTGGCACAACATACCAATACCAATATTGTTGCCAGTGACAGCGTCAGTGGTAATATTACCTTGCGTCTGATTAACGTGCCTTGGGATCAAGCCTTAGACATTATCCTAAAAAGTAAAAATTTGGATAAACGGGTTAATGGTAATGTAATTTGGGTGGCACCTGCGGCAGAACTTGCCAAACAAGAAGCCGATGAGTTAAAAGCGCAACAAGAGAAAAAAGTATTAGACCCACTGCGTACCGAATATATTCGACTCAACTATGCCAAAGCAGAAAATGTACGAACACTCATTGCAGCAGGCAGAGCAACATCCGATCGTTCGAGCGCCAATACCTCACTGTTAACAGACAGAGGTACAGTCACAATCGATACCAGAACCAACACCTTGATTGTTAAAGATACCGCTGAAACCATCAGCAACATCCGTGATTTGATTAGTAAAATCGATATCGCCGTCAAACAAGTGATGATTGAAGCCCGCATTGTGAGCGCGACAGACACCTTTAGTAAAGAACTTGGGGTGAAATGGGGTATTTTATCGCAAGGCGTGCACAGTAACCGTAATTTATTAGTGGGTGGTTCTGAGCAGACCATATGGGATCTTAAGAAATATAGTATGCAATCAATGACCGTAAATGGGCAAACTGTTGATTATCCTTCATACACTATTACACGACCTGACAATCTTAGTGTCAATCTAGGTGCAGCTAACCCTGCAGGCTCGATTGCCTTTGGCTTGTTGAGCATTTCAGATTTACTATTAGATTTAGAATTGTCAGCCATGCAAGCGGATAACAAGGGTGAAGTCATCTCCAGTCCAAAAGTGCTAACCGCCGACAAACAAACTGCCAAAATCATGTCAGGGACGCAAATCCCTTATCAGGAAGCCTCTGCCAGTGGGGCGACTTCAACAAGCTTTATCGAAGCGGCATTGAGTCTTGAAGTGACCCCTAATATTACCCCTGAAGGTCGTATTGGCATGGATTTGAGTATTGAAAATGGTTCACCAACCATCATCAATGGCGCGACAGCGGTTTCTAAAGATGCAATTAAAACCAATGTGGTCGTCGATGATGGTCAAACGGTTGTGCTCGGTGGCGTGTTTAAAAATACCTTAGGTAATGATGTGACTAAAATCCCTTTCTTAGGGGATTTACCTTATGTTGATCGCTTCTTTAAACGCACCTCAAAAAGCAATAACAAGCAAGAATTATTGATTTTTGTGACCCCAAAATTGGTGAATGACACGGGCCGTGTTAATTAATTTACTCCCTAATAGAGCTGTTGTATAACAAAATAGTGTTATAGCGCATTGCCACAAATCACAGTATAATGTTTTCAATATATTATAGAGTGATTTGTGGTTTTTTTATGGAGTGTAATCAACCTAAGCCGTTAATTATTTTGATTGGTCCAATGGGTGCGGGTAAGACGACAATTGGTAAACTGTTGGCGCAGCAACTTGAGTTTACGTTTTATGACAGTGATCAGGAAATAGAACGCGTCTCGGGCGCGAGTATTAGCTGGATTTTTGAAAAAGAGGGCGAAGTAGGGTTTCGTCAACGCGAAACACGTGTACTTGATAAACTAACCCAGCTGGATCATGTCGTACTGGCCACAGGCGGCGGGGCAGTAACGATCGCTGAAAATCACCATTTTTTAAAACGTGGTATAATCATCTATTTGCGGGCAGAAGTTGACATTCAGTATGAACGCACTTGTCGTGACCGCAACCGCCCGTTATTACAAATAGACAATCCTAAGCAAAAGCTAACCGAGCTTTTTTGTAAACGTGACCCAATTTATCAGCAGCTTGCCGACATCACCATTGTTACGGGTCACAGCTCCCCAAAAAAAATGGTGCATGACATTTTGCTGCAATTGCAAGACGCCAATATAACCATTTAAATGTAGCGCTGTAGGTATGACAAGCTAATTGATGACAACCTGCTAGATGAAAAAAAGATAACATTGATATGAGTACTGCCATGCGCCGTGAGTTAATTGTCCATACCCGTTCACACGACTATCCCATTTTTATTGGGGAAAACCTCATCGAAACCTTTGATTTTGCTGACTATATTGGCGGCAAACAAGTATTGGTTGTCACCAATGAGACAGTTGCACCCTTATATCTTGATAAACTCATCGCACGTCTGCCTGCCGATAAACTCGTTAAAACTTGTATTTTACCTGATGGTGAGCAATATAAAACCCAGCAAAGCATTGATAGTATTTATGATCAGTTGATGGAAAATCACTTTAACCGTGACTGTACACTGATAGCGCTTGGTGGTGGCGTCATTGGTGATATGGTGGGTTTTGCGGCAGCAAGTTTTATGCGCGGTGTGAATTTTATCCAAATTCCCACAACGTTGTTATCGCAAGTGGATTCTAGCGTCGGCGGCAAGACAGGCATCAATCATCGCTTGGGAAAAAATATGATTGGCGCGTTTTGGCAGCCGCGTCTTGTTTTGGCAGATATGACTACCTTAAAGACCTTGCCACCGCGTGAATTATCAGCAGGGTTGGCGGAAGTTATCAAATACGCGTTAATCGGCGATGTGGCGTTTTTGGCTTGGCTTGAAACCCATATGACGTCGTTACGCACGCTCGATTTGAATTTATTAGCCCAAGCCGTACTGATTTCTTGCCAGCATAAAGCCGATATTGTGGCGCAAGATGAGTTTGAAGCCAATACACGTGCGCTGCTTAATTTTGGTCATACCTTTGGGCATGTGATTGAAACGCATGAAGGTTATGGCAATTGGCTGCACGGTGAAGCAGTCGCGGTAGGCATGATTCAAGCGATGCAGTTGTCACAAAAACAAGGTTGGCTCAGCGCGGATGATGTTGACAGAGCCAGTTCTTTAATCGCTCGTGCTGATTTACCCACCCATCCGCCAGTCATTGAGGTGGACACAGCACTGGATTTGATGGGGCATGATAAAAAAGTCAAATCCGGCAAAATTCGTCTAGTATTACTAGAACAATTGGGACAAGCGGTATTGACGTCAGCGTATGATCCAGCGTTACTGACAGATGTACTGGCTTTGACTGATAAACCTAATTGATATAAATTTTATAGATGGGTTAAAGCGTCATATCGGGCGTTAACCTTACCTCGGACAGAAGGTTGTTTTATGGTGCATTCTTTATCTACGCTGTATCGTTCATGGGCATTTAAAGTGACCACTTGGCTGATTTTAGCGGCGATTGCAGGGGGCTTGACGGTCATGGTGTGGATTGCCTCTGCGGTAAAGCCTGCCAAAAGTGCGGTGAAAGCGGCGAGTAATGCTAATCTAAATCAAGATCCCACCGCGCTACTATTGGCAAAACCACCTGAAGAGCTTCATACCGAAGTGAGACCCATCAAATTTGATGCGGTCATTCGTGATATGCGCAACTATCCCAAAGAATTTAAGGACAGTCGCTTTATCAAGGCTAATAATGGGAAATGGA
The DNA here is from genome assembly GCA_019353055.1 of Faucicola osloensis. GTDB lineage: Bacteria > Pseudomonadota > Gammaproteobacteria > Pseudomonadales > Moraxellaceae > Faucicola > Faucicola osloensis_C. The sequence goes on along the minus strand of JABAHL010000015.1, from coordinate 19,072 downwards.
CCGTTCAAGTCATGAACGTGGGGGAGCACGAAGTGGTCACCGATTACCTAAATAGCCGTGACGATCGTGATAAATTTAATTATTTTCGTATCGTCGATGCCCATAACCAAAAACGCTTTGTTGTCACTTATGGCGTATTTGGCTCAGTACAAGAAGCGGTTGGCGCGGCTAAAGTAGTGAATTTTAATTTACCAAAAGAGGTCAAAGCATTTCCTGAAGAATTTAAAATGTATGCCCCGCAAATGGATGAGTATGAAGTCACGCCGCCCCTTCGTGATGTCGGTAAGACAGCCGCGCGAGAAGTCAAACTAACCTCCACACCAAAATTATTGCCCGCACCAAAAGCCAAAGTTGAACGACAGCCACAAGCTGCGAATCCTACAGCAGCACAACCAAAACACGTAGCACCAAAAACCAGCATTGAAAAGTCAGCCAATCTGCAAGAGACCCTTTCTATCCAAGAAGGTAAAGTGATTGCTGAAGGTGACAGTAACGACTCAAATACCACCCGTTTAGAACCAAAAGTTATCAATAGCAAGAATGATAATGCTGACGTTAAACCCAAACAAACCCATAGCAAGCCGGCTGAAGACAAGCCAAAAGCCAAAGAAGCCTCAAAGGATAGTATGGGCGAGTTAATCAAGCAGAAGTCCCAAGACAACTAGTGACTTTAGATGAGTTGGTGAGTTTTGGGATTCAAATAACAGTGGATTTTTCCACCCTTTTTCGTTAATATAACGAAGGGTATCATTTTTATTTCTTATGGTATATATAGATAACAAACATGGCGGTTATCTATTCCAATCTTTTATGATTCAATAGCAAACATTGCACATATTTATAGTATGCCCATTTCTTTGCTACCAGCTTGTTAAGGGAACACGCTTATGTCTTTAAATCAGTATTCAGATCAGCATAATCTTTACCAACCCGATGTGTTCAAAGACAACTGTGGGTTTGGTTTGATTGCGCATACCCATGGTGAAGCTAGTCATGACTTAGTGCAAACAGCGATTCATAGCTTAAGCTGTATGACCCACCGCGGTGGCGTGGCAGCCGATGGTAAGACAGGCGATGGTTGTGGTCTATTGATTGCGACGCCCAAAGTATTCTTTAAAAAAATCGCTTCAGACAATGGCTTTACCCTAAACGAAATTTTTGCCGTCGGCACGGTATTTGTTAACCTTGATAAAGCATTAGCACAGCATAGCCAAGATACCCTAAGTCAAGCGATTGAAGCACAAGGTTTGCTAGTCGCTGGCTGGCGTGATGTGCCGGTTGATTTAAGTATCGTCGGTGACATTGCCCGTGAATCACTCCCAGGCTTTAAACAAATTTTAGTCAATTGCCCCATCAATATGGACGAGGCAACGTTTAACCGTAAATTATTCGTTGCACGCCGCAAAGCAGAAATCGCGCTAAAAGATGACCCGTTATTTTACGTGACGTCATTGACCTCACAAGTGGTTATCTATAAAGGCTTGGTTATGCCTGCCGATTTGCCCGCATTCTTCTTGGATTTGCAAGACGAACGTTTGGCGTCACACATTGTGGTATTCCACCAACGTTTCTCAACCAATACCTTGCCAAGATGGCCACTCGCCCAGCCTTTTCGCTATCTTGCCCATAATGGTGAATTAAACACGATTGACGGTAACCGTGACTGGGCAGTCGCTCGTACGCCAAAATTTGTCACTGATTTGATTCCAGAGCTGCAACAATTACAGCCACTCGTCAACCGTGTGGGCTCTGACTCATCAAGCTTAGACAATATGCTTGAGGTACTGGTGTCAGGCGGCATGGATTTATTCCGTGCGCTTTCCATTCTTGTGCCACCCGCTTGGCAAAATGTTGACACGATGGACATGGATTTACGCGCGTTTTATGAGTTTTACTCACAGCACATGGAAGCGTGGGATGGCCCAGCCGGTCTAGTGATCCAAGATGGTCGCTATGCGGTTTGTATGCTTGACCGCAATGGTTTACGTCCATCACGTTGGGTGACTACCAAAAATGGCTATATCACCGTGGCTTCAGAAATCGGTACTTGGGATTATCAGCCTGAAGACGTGATTGCTAAAGGTCGTGTCGGACCGGGTCAAATGCTAGTGATTGACACCGAAACTGGTAACATCATGGACACCAAAGCAGTGGGTCGTCAGCTGAAAAAAGCCCACCCATATCGCCTATGGTTACGGGAAAATGCGGTACGTCTACGGGATGATGAACAGCTAGAAGAGAAAGCTTACGAGCAACGTGAAACAGGCGAGAATCTGTTAGCGCTGCAAAAAATGTTTCATATCACCAATGAAGAACGCACAGAAATCATCCGTCCTTCAGCCGAAAACGGTCAAGAAGCCGTTGGTTCAATGGGGGATGATACCCCGATGGCGGTACTGTCAAAACAAGTTCGTCACGTGGCTGATTTCTTCCGTCAACAATTTGCTCAGGTTACCAACCCACCAATCGATCCACTGCGCGAAGCGATTGTCATGTCACTGGAAACTTGTTTGGGTAGCGAAAAGAATATTTTTGAACCCACCCCAGACCACGCCAACCGTATCGTGTTGTCATCGCCTGTGTTGTCATCGAGCAAAATGATGCAACTACGCAGCGTCACAAAACCAGGGTTTGAAATCGAGACCATTGATTTGAATTATGATGAATCAATGCCATTAGACGATGCCATCAAACACATCTGTGAGCAAGCTGCACAAGCGGTACGCGCAGGTAAAGTATTGATTGTATTATCTGACCGCAATATTGAAAAAGGTAAAGTACCTGCCAATGCCATTATGGTGACAGGTGCGGTGCATCATCACTTGATTAATGTGGGTTTACGCGCAGATGCCAACTTAATCATCGAAACAGGTTTAGTACGTGATTCGCACCAATTAGCGGTCTTGTTAGGGTTTGGTGCTACCGCGGTTTATCCATACTTGGCTTACAATGTGATTGCAGACTTGGTCGATAAAGGCGACTTGCTTGGTGACCCGTTATACGCCAAAAATAACTTCCGCAAAAGCTTGGATAAAGGCTTATTAAAAATCCTATCAAAAATGGGTATTTCGACCGTCTCTTCTTACCGCGGCGCGCAATTGTTCGAAGCCGTGGGTCTATCAGAAGAAGTGGTTGAGCTTTGCTTTACTGGGGTTGAAAGCCGTATCTCAGGTGCCACGTTTGAAGACTTGGCGATTGACCAACAAATCTTGGCAAACAATGCCTTTACCAAACGTGTACCGCTTGACCAAGGCGGCTTGTTAAAATTTGTCTTTAACAAAGAATACCACGCCTTCAACCCAGATGTGATTCAAGCGCTACATAAAGCGGTACGCACGGGCGACTACGACAACTACAAAGAATATGCGTCGATTGTCAACAGCCGCCCTGTAGCGACGTTACGTGATTTGCTGCAGTTAGATACCAGTAAATCCATCAGTGTTGATGATGTTGAGCCTATTGAACAAATCCTAAAACGCTTTGACTCAGCAGGTATGTCATTAGGCGCCTTGTCACCAGAAGCACACGAGGCGATTGCAACCGCGATGAACACGATTGGCGGACGTTCAAACTCGGGTGAGGGCGGTGAAGATCCCACGCGTTATGGCACGATTCGTAACTCAAAAATCAAACAAGTCGCCTCAGGTCGTTTTGGGGTCACGCCGGCTTACTTGCGTTCTGCAGAAGTGATGCAGATTAAAATCGCGCAGGGGGCAAAACCCGGTGAGGGCGGTCAGTTACCCGGTGGTAAAGTAAATAGCTTAATTGCGCGTTTACGTTACTCAGTGCCAGGTGTGACCTTGATTTCACCGCCACCGCATCATGATATTTATTCGATTGAAGACTTGGCGCAGCTAATTTTTGACTTAAAACAAGTCAATCCAAACGCGCTTGTATCAGTCAAATTGGTGTCGCGTCCAGGTGTAGGCACTATTGCAACGGGTGTGGCAAAAGCGTATGCCGATTTGATTACCATTTCAGGGTATGATGGTGGTACCGCAGCGTCTCCTTTATCATCAATTCACTATGCAGGCTCGCCTTGGGAACTAGGTTTATCTGAAGCACACCAATCGCTTCGTGTCAACGGACTACGTCATAAAGTACGGGTGCAAACAGATGGTGGTTTAAAAACGGGTTTAGATGTAGTTAAAGCGGCAATATTGGGGGCGGAAAGCTTTGGTTTTGGTACCACCCCGATGATTGCCGTGGGCTGTAAATACCTACGTATCTGTCACTTAAACAACTGCCCAACGGGTGTGGCAACGCAAAAATCAGAACTGCGCGATGAGCATTTTATCGGTGAAGCCGACATGCTGATTAATTTCTTTAGATTTGTGGCACAAGAAACCCGCGAGTGGTTAGCGGCATTGGGCGTACGCTCAATGGAAGAGCTTGTGGGTCGCACCGACTTGCTATCAGTCATGTCAGGCACTACCAACAAGCAACAACACTTGAACCTAGCGCCGCTATTATTTACCCATAGCAAAGGCGATGGCAAACCACAAACTTGCCAAGTTGAGCGCAATGAGCCATTTGATAAAGGCTTGCTTGCTGAACAAATGGTTATCGATATGATGGATACCATCAAATCAGCCAAAGGCGGTGACTTTAGCTATCGTATTGGCAACTGTGACCGTTCTATCGGTGCGCGTATCTCAGGGGAGATTGCTGCGCTGCATGGCAACAATGGTATGGCAAGCGCGCCAATCAACTTGCACTTAACCGGTACTGCGGGTCAAAGTTTAGGTGTGTGGAATGCAGGCGGCTTAAACATTAAGCTTGAAGGCGATGCCAACGACTACGTCGGTAAAGGCATGGCAGGGGGTGAAATCGTGATTTACCCACCAAAAGGCTCGACGTTTGCCAGCCAGCAAACTGCTATCATCGGTAACACTTGTCTGTATGGTGCGACAGGCGGTCATCTGTATGCGGCAGGTACTGCCGGTGAACGTTTTGCGGTTCGTAATTCAGGTTGTTTTGCGGTGGTCGAAGGTACCGGCGACCACTGCTGTGAATACATGACGGGCGGTGTGGTGACGGTTTTGGGTAAAACAGGGCTAAACTTCGGTGCTGGTATGACAGGCGGTTTCGCTTACGTGCTTGACTTAGATGGCGATTTCTTTGACCGTTGTAACCATGAGCTTATCGATATGCATCGTATCTCAAGTGAGCAAACAGAAAATCACCGTATCAACTTGATGTCGATTATCAAAACACACGTGGCAAAAACAGGTAGCCAATGGGGTCAAACTATCCTTGACGACTTTGAGCATTATGTTCGTAAATTCTATTTGGTCAAACCAAAAGCCGCGAACATTACTTCGCTACTAAAAACGACCATGGCAGACCCACAATAAGCGATTGTGTCGCATAATTTGATGATATTGGATTGCTAAAGGTAGCGCGTGACCAGCGCTCTACCTTTAACTTAAATTTTAAAAGTTCGCTGTCAAGCAGGTCGGTATACAGTGAATCGCTGGATACCACTCACTTAGGAGCATTGCTTTAGGAGCATTGGGGCATGGCAAAACGATTACACAACGATTTTCAGTTTTTAGACGTCGCACGTGTCGATCCTTCAAAAAAAGACATTAATACCCGTACTCACGAGTTTGTTGAGATTTACTATCCATTCGAGCAAGACCAGGTGACTGAGCAAGCGCACCGCTGTCTTGAATGTGGTAACCCTTACTGTGAATGGAAATGTCCCGTTCACAACTATATTCCAAACTGGCTAAAACTGGCTGCCGAAGGTCATATTTTCCAAGCGGCAGATTTATGCCACCAAACCAACACGTTGCCAGAAGTCTGTGGGCGAGTATGTCCACAAGACCGTCTGTGTGAAGGGGCTTGTACCCTCAATGATGGCTTTGGGGCGGTCACCATTGGTAACGTGGAAAAATACATCACCGATACTGCGTTTGCGCTAGGCTGGCGTCCAGATATGAGTGGTGTGACTTGGACGGATAAAAAAGTTGCGGTGATTGGCGCAGGTCCTGCCGGTCTTGGCTGTGCTGACATATTGGTCCGTCATGGCGTCAAACCTGTGGTATTTGACAAACGCCCTGAAATTGGTGGACTACTGACCTTTGGTATTCCAGAATTTAAAATGGAAAAAAATGTCATGCGTCGTCGCCGCGAAGTGTTCGAAAGCATGGGCATTGAATTTCGTTTAAATACCGAGATTGGTAAAGATGTCACCATTGATGAGTTACTCTCTGAGTATGACGCGGTGTTTATGGGTATGGGTACCTATACCTATATGCGTGGCGGTTATGCCGGTGAAGAGTTATCGGGCGTGTATGATGCGCTTGATTTTTTAATCGCAAACGTCAACCGCTGCCAAGGTTGGGAAACGAACCCACAAGAGTACATCGACTTACAAGGTAAAAAAGTGGTCGTCCTTGGCGGTGGTGATACCGCGATGGACTGTAACCGTACCAGTATCCGCCAAGGTGCAACTTCTGTGACTTGTGCCTATCGCCGTGATGAAGAGAATATGCCAGGCTCACGCCGTGAAGTGCGTAACGCGCGTGAAGAAGGCGTACAGTTTTTATTTAACCGTCAGCCGATTGAAATTATCGGTTTAAACGGTAAAGTAACGGGCGTAAAAGTGGTGACCACTAAACTTGGCGAACCTGACAACCGCGGTCGTCGTAGCCCAGAGCCTATTCCCAATTCAGAAGAAATCTTGCCAGCCGATGCGGTGATTATGGCATTTGGTTTCCGCACTAGCCCTGCTGAGTGGTTTACCACCCAAGGCATTGAGATGGATAATAGCGGACGGGTGATTGCGCCTGAGTTACAAACCTATAAGTACCAAACTAAAAATCCAAAAATCTTCGCAGGTGGCGATATGGTTCGGGGTTCAGACTTGGTGGTAACCGCCATTTGGGAAGGTCGCGAGGCCGCTAAAGGTATCCTAGATTACCTAGATGTTTAAGCATAAACCTTCTTTAGCTGAGACTTGCTGTTAATTACACCAAAAAACCCAATATCGATTGGGTTTTTTTACAGGTAAATTTCGGTGCGTTTTTGTCCACTTTAGGCTATCATGTCGCATAAATTCATCATACTACTAGGTCAATGACATGCCATTTGCGCAGCATTTTGGTACAAAACTGGACGATTGAACATGCCAAAATTGAAATGCAGGACGGCGGCTATGGCTTTCACCGGATTTGGATTAATATCAGCAATTTATTGACCGAAAAAAAAGTGCAAGAAGTGCAACACGCTTTGTTAGCGCTACAACGCCAAAAGCCTATTATTAGCCAACCTTAACACCCATCAAGCGACATTAACTTTGGATAGCCTGTGAATATCAAACGACTGTTAGGTGAAACCATTATCTATGGTATCGGTGCGATTTTACCCCGTGTCATTACCTTTTTACTCAATCCGTTGTATATCAATTACATCGATAAAGAAGCCTTTGCTATTTTTACCAGCCTATATGCTTGGATTGCTTTTATCAATATTTTGCTCACTTTTGGTTTTGAAACATCGTATTTTCGCTTTTCAGGAGAAGATAAAACAGGCGCCGCCGAAAAAAATGTGTTTAGCACGGCGTTTTGGTTTATTGCCATGTTGGCAGGCGGTTTTTTGGTCATGGTGTTGCTATTTAGCAATCCATTATCAATCCTGATGGATTATGGCAATCACCCTGAATTTTTGCGCTGGTTTGCTTGGATTGCGTTTTTTGATGCGATTTGTACCATTCCGTTTGCTTGGCTACGTTATCACAACCAGCCTGTGAAGTATTCGGTGGTGCGGGTAGTGTCGATTTTGATACAAACTGTGGTGGTCATTGCGCTGTTTCGTTTTGTGCCCATTGAGGCTGCCAAAAGTTTTGGCTTGACCGAGCAAGTGGCGTATCCGTTTTTTGCCAATTTGGTTGCCAGTCTCGCCACTTTTATGATGCTGTTTCCGATTATCAAAAAAGTACGCTTACATTTTGATAAAGCCTTGTTCAAACGTATGATTCGCTATTCTTATCCGGTCATGCTGGCAGGGTTGGCGTTTATGGTGAATGAAAACTTCGATAAAATCATTCAATATTATATGATTGATAAAGGCGATGCGGGGGCATACGGTGGCTGCTACAAATTGGCGGTGTTAATGACTTTGTTTGTGACCGCGTATCGGATGGGGATTGAGCCGTTTTTATTCAAACAAATGCACCATGCCAATGCCAAAACCACCTATGCCATGATGACGGAGTACTTTGCTTTATTTGCATCGGTGGTGGCGCTTGGAATTATTGCCAATATTTCATGGCTCAAACGGTTATTTATCACCGATCCCAGTTATTGGACAGCGATTAATATCGTACCGATTATCGTCATTGCAAACCTATGTTTTGGGATTTATTACAATCTATCAACTTGGTATAAGGTAACTGACCGCACTGGGATTGGCTCAGCCATCTCATGGCTTGGGGCGGGATTGACTATTTTGCTTCATGTGCTGTTTTTAAAACAATACGGCTTTATGGTGTCGGCATGGGTGACGCTTTTTGTTTATTTCCTCATGATGATAGTATCGTACGCGCTTGGACAGCATTTTTATCCGATACCTTACCAAACCAAAAAAATCGTTTTCTTTTTGGGCACGCTGATGCTGTTTAGTGTGATAATCGTCAGTGCTTTTCAAATGAATTTTTGGTTATCCAATACCTTATTACTGGTCTATATTGGCTTAATCGGCTATAGCGAGCGCGCGCTATTAAAACGTTTGGTAAAAGCAAAAGCGTAACGATTGAGCCTTAATAAGATTTTAATGGGTCTCAGTATTTAATTTAGCCAAATTACCCTTATATCAATTACTAGTCGCCATTGATTCACCTTGCGCAAAAAAGTTTGCTATAGTAACAGCAGGAGAATCAATGAATTGCTACTTACCTGTGATAGACATGGGTAAGTCATCTCATGAGAAGGAGTTTTTCATGCAACAATCAAGTACGCCACAAGCCACTACCCAGCCAGCCAATCCTCTATTAGCGAATAATGAGCAACTGGTAGCAGTGTCTGCCAAAGACATTGTCAAACAACACCTCGATAAGCTCGGTATACCCCAAGATATTCAGATTGACGATGCCGAATTTGCAGAAAAAAAACAGCGCATTGCCGATTTGTTAAAACAGCATAATGCCACCTTAATTGCTCACTATTATACCGACCCAAAAATCCAAGCAATTGCCGAAGCTACAGGCGGTATCGTGTCGGATAGTTTAGAGATGGCGCGGTTTGGGCGTGATAGTGATGCCGATGTGCTGATTGTTGCAGGCGTCAAATTCATGGGTGAAACCGCTAAAATCCTAAGTCCTGCAAAAACCGTATTAATGCCAACGCTAGAAGCCACTTGCTCACTAGATTTGGGTTGTCCGATTGAAGACTTTAGCGCGTTTTGTGACCAACATCCTGACCGTACTGTGGTAGTGTATGCCAACACCTCAGCGGCTGTTAAAGCGCGGGCAGATTGGGTGGTGACATCGAGTATCGCGGTTGAGCTCATTGACCATCTAGACAGCCAAGGTGAAAAAATCATTTGGGCACCTGACCAGCATTTGGGGCGTTATATCCAGCAAAAAGTAGGCGCAGATATGCTACTGTGGGATGGCGCTTGTATCGTGCATGAAGAGTTCCGTAGCCGCAGCCTAAAAACTATGAAAGAGATGTACCCCGATGCGGCGGTGTTAGTGCACCCAGAATCACCGATTGAGATGACCCAAATGGCAGATGCCGTCGGTAGCACCAGTCAGCTGATTAAAGCGGCGCAAACCCTGCCGCACAAGATGTTCATCGTCGCAACGGATCGCGGTATTTTTTATAAAATGCAGCAAGCGGCACCGGATAAGGTGTTTATCGAAGCGCCGACGCGTGGCGAAGGTGCAACCTGTCGCTCATGTGCGCACTGCCCGTGGATGGCGATGAATGATTTAGACCAAATCATCCATGCACTGGAGAAAGTAGGCACGCCTGATGCCGTACCGCATGAGATTTTTGTTGAGGCGCAGCTAATCGAACAAGCTAAAAAACCCCTAGATCGTATGCTCGCGTTTGGCGCCACACTCAAAAGATAGGCGTTAATAACCATTGTCTGTTTTTAAAATATTGAAAAAAGTCGTTGACAGCCTAACTAACTTGCTTTAATATACGCACCACTTAGCGATGATAGCCTTTAATCTTACCATTGCTAAGGTGTTGAAGTAACAATTAAAGCCTAGTTAGGCAATCGGAGTGTAGCACAGCTTGGTAGTGCACCTGGTTTGGGACCAGGGGGTCGAAGGTTCGAATCCTTTCACTCCGACCATTCATTCTTTAAACTTACCCAAGTTAAAAGATGAATCAAGAGCCGAGCAGGCTTTTTTTATGCGCCTGTAGCTCAGTTGGATAGAGCACCCGCCTTCTAAGTGGGTGGTCACAGGTTCGAATCCTGTCAGGCGCGCATTTTGCTAGTCTGTAAAACCTACCTTATGGCGGATGTAGCTCAGTTGGTAGAGCCCCGGGTTGTGATCTCGGTTGTCGTGGGTTCGAGTCCCATCATTCGCCCCATATTCTAAAAAAGCCCTTAATTCATTGAGCTAAGGGCTTTTTTTATGCCTTATCTATTTATCGCGTTTGTAAATTTATTATAAAAAAACAACGGTTTTGCTACACCTTTTTATGATGAACAATTATCTACTTTATATATAGTTAAAACCGAATTATACCAGGCAACTTTCAACACAATCCTTAAGCGTATCAAAATTGCTTAGCGTTAAACGAACCTTTTGCTTAATCACTGCCCACAACTGCTCAATTGGATTGAGTTCAGGTGAATAAGGCGGCAAATACTTAAGTTCAATGTTGTACTGCTCTGCAATTTGCTTTAAATCGCCACCATGATGAAATCTGGCATTATCCAACACCAATACACGTTTTGGATAATTGCCCTTATCATCTTTTGGCAAATCTCGTCCCAACGTGTGTAGCCAGTTTTCAACCGTCACTCGTTTACAACCACCTTCAAAGGTAACAGGAGCGATGAGTTTAAAGTCATTTAATCGCATCACCCCCATTAGGTTTAAGCGTTTGCCTTTATTGGCATCGATTTTGGCATAACAGGGTTTGCCAATAGGCGACCAACTGCGGGTGTAATATTGCCTTTGATAAAATCCTGTTTCATCCATAAATAGGATGTTGTCAGCCGTGATACTTAAGGTTAAAAGCAGTAAACCTAGCATCAGTGTAAACCCAATTTGCTTTATGGGGTCGGCTTGCTTAAAGAGCGGGGTCTTTTTTTAAAGCTCCATTTGATTCGACGTAAGGTTTCTAAAAAGGCATTATAAGAAATATCGATATCAGGATGGTCTTTTAAGTATTGTTCTCTAAGTTGTTTTGCGGTGTCAAATTCTTGTGATTTAACATAGCCCTCAAAGGCGACTAGGTCAGTAATAATGTGTTTTACGCCAACAGGTGCAAAGGGTTTTGGCTTGGTATTCCCTTGTTCTTGATAGAGCTTTATCCAGTCATCAAGGGTGTTGCGGTTGATTTCAAATAGCCTGGCTGTTTGGCTTTTGTTGCCTGTCTTTTGCCAGTGGTTGACGGCGCTGTCTCGTAAGTCTTGGTTGTATATTTTGGGCATGGTGGTATTGGTTTAAAATGCTTATTATATTACAGTTTTAACTATACTAGGGTCATATAGTGTACTATAGTGAAAACTGAATTATATCGAACAGGGTCGTTCGTGGTAGGCCTGTCGAACCATAACGACCGTTACCCTTAGACAAGCTCAGGGCAAACGGTGCTTACTATAATTTAGGATTGACTATAAAAGATAAGCTGGTAAAGGTAAATTGGCAATAGCGTAACTTTAGCTGATAACAAACCTAACATAAAATGGTGTGAGCGCATGAATATGATACGAAGTACAGCGATATTTTTATAACATCTGGAGTCAGTTAAGTAGTGAGCATCTGCAAAAAATGATTGGTCAATTACGCTATGTCAATTGATGAATCAAAGAGTAGCTAAAAAAATAGCGATAAAAAAGTAGCCATAAAAAAGCAACGTTGCTGCGTTGCTTTTTTTGAATTTGTTTTTTTTGAAAGTTGCTCGTTTCAAATTTGCTTGTTTTAAGAAAAGTCATGCAAAGAAATTTTCTAGCACTTTACGCTGACTGCTTTGCCAGTGTGACCAGTCTTTGGCAGAGTCCGCCAGTGAGCCCCGCCAGCTTTTGATATTACCTTTCATGCTAGATAACCGATGTTGGCTGGTGGTATTAAGTAGTGTCGGCTGTTTTTGCAAACGCTCAAGCGCAACCAAGGCAGCAGGGCGGTCATTACACAATAATCCCATATCGCAGCCTGCTGTTAAGGCAGACGCAATACGGTCACCTGCATCACCTGCAACATGTGCCGCTTTCATCGACAGGTCATCGGAGAACAATACCCCATTAAACCCTAGTTTGCCACGAATAATTTGCTGCAGCCAAATCGATGAAAACCCTGCAGGTTTGTTATCAACTGTGCTAAATACCACATGAGCGGGCATGAGTGCATCTAGTAGCGGCTTGTTGCGAATAAACGGCTGCATATCATATTGGCGAATCTCATCATAACTGCGCTCATCGGTGGCATCATCCACATGAGAATCCGGGGCAACTGAGCCGTGACCGGGAAAATGCTTGCCCGTGGTTGCCATTCCTGCAAGCTTCATGCCGCGCATGAATTCAGCAGATAAGGCGGTGATTGCAATCGGATGGGCGTGAAACGCACGATCACCAATGACGCGGCTCACCCCATTGATATCAAGTACAGGCGCAAAACTAAAATCAATCCCAACCGCTAGGACTTCGCTTGCCATCAAATAGCCCGCGCAATAAGCGAGATCAAGTGCAGTGATCGGGTCATGCTCAAATTTTTCACCGAGTTTACCCATCGCAGGTAGCGGCGAAAAACCCGCGCGCAAGCGAGCGACACGTCCACCTTCTTGGTCAACCGCAATTAAAATATTGGGCTTGATGGCACGCATACTATCGGTCAGTTCGCGTACTTGCTCAGGGCTCTCTACATTGCGACCAAACAAAATCACCCCGCCAACTTCCGGTTGGCGTAGCAGTGCTTCATCTGCTAGGCTAAGCGCTGTGCCTTCAATATCGAGCATGAGTTGACCGACTGCTTGCATGCGGTAATCCTTCTGGGTATTGCTTGCCGCCAACTGTTAGATATAGTTGGCGGCAGAAAAATTTTGAAAAAACATAGCATACGCTTTTTTTGATAAAAATGCGACTAGCTTACGGGCGATTATTATTAGCGATTATTACTGACGGTTAAGCCGTGATGGTGGTGGCAACAAACTGATATCACTCACCCGACAAGGATTGATATCAATCCCACCACGGCGTGTGTACCATGCGCGTACCATGAGCGTTTTTGGCGCAAAGACTTGGGTTAAATCACTAAAAATTTGCTCCACGCATTGTTCATGAAAGCCATTATGCTGACGAAAGCTCAAAATATACTCAAGCAGTCCTGCTCGGTCAATCGGTTGGCTGTCTATCTGAATCTCCAGTGTTCCCCAATCTGGCTGATTGGTGACAGGGCAGTTTGAGCGCAGTAGATGCGAATGCAAAATTTGTAACTGGCTATCAAATGCGCCTTGATGGGCAACGGTCAAGCTTGAAGGATCGACATCACTGACGATGGCGATTTTTTTATCGCTATTATGCAATGCGTTATCAATGCAGTCACCCTGTGGCGCGCTGATGGGTAAACTATTTGCGATGTTTACCTCAAAAATCTCAAGCGTCACATCGGTTTTTAGACAAGCCGATAAATCTTTTTCTACGGTTGCTTTAACAGCTTGTTGGTTGTCAAATTCAGTGAAATTTAGGCTATTAAAATAAAGTTTGAGCGATTTTGATTCGACAATGTAGTCTGATGTGGCAGGGATGGCAAGGCGCGCCATTGCCACCTGTGAAATGCCGTGCGAGTTAAGCCAAGACATCTCAAAAACCTGCCACCAGTCCATGCCGATGCTTAAGGCGTCAGCAGGCAGCGCCAGCTTTATCCGTCCTAATGCGCGGGGAATGGGGTAGAGCATATCGGGGGCGTAGGTTTTTGGGTAGCTGGTGGATTGACCTAAAATACCGTGAGTTTCAAGTGGTTTCATATTTTTTTAATTTAACTAAGTTATAAACGAACGCGTGAGCCATCTTTGAGTAAATAGTAGGCAATGCCATAAAATATCGCGGTAAAAATCCCAATCGCCAACAAAGATGACCATACATTGACATCTGAATGACCCAAAATACCATAGCGAAAAGCATTGACCATATAAACAATGGGGTTTAATAGCGATATGTTTTGCCAAAATTCCGATAAATCATTCAGTGAATAAAACACGCCGCCTAAATACGTCAAAGGTGTCAACACAAAACTGGGTACGATGGAAATATCATCAAACGAGCGCGCAAATACTGCATTAATCATACCGCCCAGCGAAAACAATGCTGAGGTCATCACCACGGTAAAAATCGTGACAAACGCATGCACCAGTGATAACTGAGTAAAAAACAACGCAAGCACCGTCACAATCGCGCCAATGGTCAACCCCCGAAACAAACCGCCCGCGATAAAGCCCAGTAAAATGGTATGTTTAGAAATCGGACTGACCAGCATCTCTTCGATATTCCCATGAAACTTGGTGGCAAAAAAACTCGATACCACATTGGAGTAGCTATTGGTAATCACCGACATCATAATCAAGCCAGGCACGATAAACTGCATGTAGGAGACACCGCCCATATCGCCAACGCGCGCGCCAATCATTTTACCAAAGATGATAAAATACAAACTCATGGTGATGGCAGGGGGCAACAGTGTTTGCGGCCAAATGCGAAGAATGCGGCGGATTTCTTTGACTAACAAGGTGTTAAATGCAACCAACTGGTGCTGAAAATCCATGTTAATTCTCCAATTTTTCAGTCAAATTATTTTCAACAATCCTCAAAAACAACTCTTCAAGGCGATTGGTTTTGTTACGCATACTCGCTACCTGAATATTTTGAGCATTTAACTGGGCAAACACATCATTTAAACTGTTGCCTTTTTTGAGTGTGACTTCAAGGGTCAACGGGTCTGGCTGCTTGGTTTTTACCACATTGGTTAAAGTAATGGGTGCGGGATAAGGTTGCGCCAAGTCAAACACAAAGCTTTCCATATCAAGGCTGGTAAGCAAACTTTTCATATCGGTATTGATACGAATTTCACCCTGGTCAAGGATAGCAATGTTTTTACACAGTTGCTCAGCTTCTTCTAAGTAATGGGTAGTTAAAATAATCGTCGTGCCTTCTTCGGTGTTGATTTGCTGCATAAAATCCCACATCGAGCGGCGTAGTTCAATATCCACTCCCGCAGTCGGCTCATCCAAAATCAGCAGTTTGGGACGGTGCATTAAAGCACGCGCAATCATCAAACGGCGTTTCATACCGCCAGAGAGCATACGCGCTTTGTCATCGCGTTTTTCCCAAAGTCCCAATGCTTTAAGGAGTTTTTCGGCACGCGGGCGAGATTGCTTGGGAGGTATGCCAAAATAACCCGCTTGGGTAATCAAAATATCTTCGATTTTTTCAAACTGCATAAAGTTAAATTCTTGCGGCACCACGCCTAAGAACTGCTTGGCTTTGGCAGGCTGTTTAAGCAAATCTACCCCAAAAATTTCTACCGAGCCTGAGCTGGGTTTAAATAGCGAGCTGATAATACCAATGGTGGTGGATTTACCCGCACCATTGGGACCGAGTAGGGCAAAAAATCCACCTTGGGGTACGGTCAAATCAATGCCTTTGAGTGCTGCAAAACCATTTGGGTAGGTTTTGCTAAGCTGGGTAATTTTTAGAGCAGGGATGGTAGTGTCAAAGTTTGCCATAGCAATGCAGGTTCTGGTTAAAGGTGAGACCTTAATGGGGATGGGTTGGACAGTTTAAAGATTTGAATGAACTAAGTTTATAGGGGTTAAGCTAAATTATATCAATGATACAATTAAAAAAGCCTATCAGTTGATAGGCTTCATCTGGGCTAAAAATGACTATTTGGATTGAGACACCATATAATCAACCGCGTTGGTCACTTCCACATCGAGCAAATCAGCATTACCACCTTTTGCTGGCATAGCGTTAAAGCCTTGTAGCGCGTGTTGGTGAAGGGTAGCGGTACCTTTACCAATACGAGCACTCCATGCACCCTTGTCACCCAGTTTAGGTGCACCTAACAGACCTGCAGTATGACAAGTATGGCACACACCTTCATAAATCACTTTGCCTTCACGCGGTTTGTTTGGGTCAGCGGCGCCCAATGCAGCGGCAATAGTGATATCACACTCTTTACCTTCAAAACAAACTTTACCTTGGGGGGCAATACGTGCGATTAGATTTGGGTATAAGGCAACCAATTTTGCAACTTGCGGTGGATCTTCAGGTGCTTTTTCTGCTTCTTTTTTTGCAGGAGCGGCAGAGGATGCAGGGGCTGAAGCAGTTGCCGTACTTGAGGCAGTCGCGGTACTTGAAGCGCTAGCGGTAGCTGATGCCGCTGCGGGGGCACTGGCTTTATCCTCAGCTTGGCTGACAGCGATACCCGCAAGACTTAGCATAGTAACCGCTGATAACATCACTACTTTTTTCATTCGTCACGTTCTCTCAAACAGGTGAATTAACTTATCGTAATACTTTTAAAACGAACAATATGAGCCATCAGATTGCCCGATTGTATCCGTTGATGCGATAAATGTTACACAGATTTATTTTCCATACTATTATAAGGGAAAATTATCTGAAAAAGCTATGCTTATTTGATATGTGCTATCAACTTTGCGGCGCAGTTTTTGGCAGGAATTTTGATGATTTGCTTATTGCACGAAAAGTTTGCTAAAATAACCCACTGCTTTTTTTCAATGCCAATAAGCGTTCGTAGCTCAACTGGATAGAGTACAGGTCTCCGAAGCCTGTGGCGTGGGTTCGAGTCCCGCCGAGCGCACCATTTTATTAGACTAAGTGTTTGATTTGCTATAGTTTTTTCTCATATATTTAATACAAAGGTACTTGGTAGGGTACTTGTGATGTTTTAATTATCACCTATACTTAATTTATCCTTTTCTCGCTATCGTTAAGCACCTCGTATTCGTCTATTTCTTCGCTCTCGAAAGCTAGAGGCTCTCCTAGAAGTAATTCTTCATATAGAGACTCAATAGCTTTAATAACTACATTCTTATCAGTTTTTAACCCATTCTTCTTCAATTCGTAAAGCTTACTATAAGTGTCTTTAGGTAAAGTTATAGAGATTCTGTAATTTCGATTTTTCTCATTTAATTTATGATTTTGCCAAGCATCCTTAAGAAGCTTAACCGTCATCTCCCTAAAATCTACTAGTATTGTTTTTTCTTTGTTTTTACCTTGGGTGTAAGTCTTATTAAATATAACTCCTGCATGTAGATTTAATGAAAACATTATATGCAGATATTTACTCTTGTAATCATTATCTAGCGGAGAAAAGTAATCAACCAAAAAATGTGAGGAACATTTTGGTTTATAAGTGTAGACCCAGTCAATTAATTCTTTATCTTTAGGTTTTATCCACTTAATGGCTATATAATTTTTTTCAAATTCGTACCATTTTTCTTGTGCATATTTAAAGTATTCCTGCCATTGATAGTTGTGTTTTTCAGGAATGTCAAAGCGTTGGACTATTTTATACGGATATGTAGTCTGTGTGTCAGTTTCTTTAACGATATAGGATATGGATGATGAATTAGTTATCCTAAGTATAGCTTCTCTCATTTCTTCTAAGCTACAGTATACTCCTAAATTTACCCCAGCCAATTTCAATGACTGTAATAAAAAAAATGTACCTTTTGGGTTTTTTAAAGCCCATGCATAGTATTTTTCGACAGACAGATACTCTAATAGATTTTTATTGACTTTATGCCAAATAATTAGTGGATTGTCTAAACTTTCAAAATAATTATAAATAGTTTCTGTATACCATTCATCACTTCTGCTAATAGAAATTAAGGGTAACCGTTGTCCTTTATAAATTTTAGGATGACTTGATAATTCATGATATATCCATTCCAAACTTCGAGAGTTCATCTTATCTAATTTCTGTTTTATTTTTATTTTATCTTCAGAAACATTTCTAGTTTTAGCAATCATAATTAAACTCATATTTAAATAGTAAAATTCTAATAATTATTATCCTATTCTTATAAATAAAAATCTACTTTTTTTATCGTATAAAAAATCTGTCTATTCATTCAAACCAGTGTATTTTTATTACTTAATTCATATTAATAAAAATGAAATAAGGATTTATGAGTATTATAATGATCGACAAAATAGTTTATTAATCAACTATTCTTAAAAAATACATCCAAGTTACTTTAATATTTTTTAGAGTATTAGTATTACCAAGTTTATGAAAACTTCAGATAGCATTGTAATCAGTTTCAAAATATAAAAATGGTGTAACTCCATTTTTGGGATTTTAGTAGAATTGACTGCTAATCGCTCTATAAAAATTTACAAAATGTAGAATTGACTACTAATAGCTCTATAAAAATTTATAAAATAAGACAAGTGGTCAAAGGTAAGTTGGTTTTGACTGAAGGGTCATTAGTTGGTTAATTATCTAATAAGAATATTCTTTGATATCTATCATGGTGTCACTACCATTATGTTATGAGTAATATCAATTAGTGCTATTGTTAAACATAGCTAACCTATTACCAAATGATACTAGCAATACTGCTACCCTAAAAAAATACAATTCCTATCCTTGTTATGCATTAAACAGCTAACAAGGAGTCAATAGTGAATTCAGTAAATCTAGCGAATGTAACAGTCCTTTACCAAATCGATGAATTGGTAAAATCAGTACTATGTGATGGTAATACCGATTTGATTGATATAACAAATCGTATTAATCACTGAAGTTACGCAGCCCTTTAAAAAAGCGCTATCATAACAAAAAAAGCAGTCAGCGAGAGTAAACAAATGAACAAAGACATGATAGAACTCTACAGCGACTACCTCATCG
>JABAHL010000014.1:0-62078 GCA_019353055.1 Faucicola osloensis | reverse complement strand
TCGTCGTCTCGCTAAAGATTTTGAAATTACGGTTTTATCTGCTGAATCTTTTATTAAAATTGCTCATATCACTCAATTGTTGAGAAATATGTGCTTGTGAATACAGCTTCTAAAGTAGATAAACCAGATGATGTATGTTGAATTAACCCCTGCATAATAATATTGGGTTATTAAATAAAATTAATTAATCATATTATATATGTCCTATTAAAATGTTACAGTATGTTAAGATATATATCCTTCATAATCAAAAACTTAGTTTTGTTTTTGTAATACATAAGCCCTGTGAAATCTTGCTGTAATTTGAAATATTGTAAATAATTTGTTAAGGTTGCTTTCCAGTTAATCTAATGAAAAGATATCTTTATGAACGCTGTGAAAGTCGAAAAATTCGGCCCTTTCCCTCGGGTTAATCGCCCTGTTTTTATTACCTCCGCATTGCTGATTGTCGGATTTATTCTTTTTGGTTCATTATTTGGTGAGTTGGCAGGTGAGGTTTTTAATCAACTGCAGTCTTTTATTACCCACCGGTTTCGTTGGCTTTTTATTATTTTGATGAATGTTACGGTGGTGTTTAGCCTATATATTGCCTTGAGTCGTTATGGCGATATTCGGCTTGGGCATCAGACAGAGCATCCTGAGTATAGTTTACTGTCATGGTTTGGGATGCTGTTTAGTGCGGGGATTGGGATTGGTCTGTTGTATTGGGGGACGGCAGAGCCGTTGTATCATTTTATGTCGCCTCCGATGGGGCAAGCCGAAACCGTAGAAGCGGCTAAACAAGCGATGAGTATTTCGTTTTTGCATTGGGGTATTCATGCGTGGGCGTTGTATTGTGTCGTGGCATTGTCATTGGCGTATTTTCATTATCGCCGTGGCTTGCCGTTGTCGATTCGCTCGGTACTGTACCCATTGATTGGTCAAAAAATCTATGGCAAATGGGGGCATGTGGTCGATACCCTTGCGGTGTTTGGCACGATGTTTGGGGTGGTGACCTCCTTGGGGCTGGGTGCGATGCAAATCAATGCAGGCTTTAGCAATGTGTTTGGTATTCCCAACAATGTCCCGGTACAGCTTTGTTTGATTGCGATTATTACCGCGATGGCGACGTTATCCGTGATGATGGGGCTGGATAAAGGGATTAAACGCTTAAGCGATATCAATATTGTGCTGACTGTGTTGCTGCTTGGCTTTATGTTATTTTTTGGTCCGACCCAGTTTATCATCGATAGTTTTATTGAAAATATCGGCAATTATGTCAGTCAACTTATTCCACTAGGATTTTGGAGTGAGGCGTATAGCAATACGGACTGGCAGGCAAATTGGACGATTTTTTATTGGGCATGGTGGGTGAGTTGGTCGCCATTTGTGGGAATTTTTGTGGCGCGTATTTCTCGGGGTCGTACTATCAGAGAGTTTATTTTTGGGGTGTTATTTATCCCGATGCTGTTGTTGTTCTTTTGGTTTACCACCTTTGGCGGCAGCGCGGTACATATGGAATTGATGGGCAATTATGGGCTTATTGAGGCAGTCAAAGCCGATTATGGTAGTGCGATTTTTAAACTGATTGAATATTATCCTTTAACCAAACCTTTGACGCTGGTGATTGTGGTGATGATTATGTTGTGGTTTGTCACTTCATCAGATTCGGCAAGCCTTGTGATTGATATGCTCACCGCAGGCGGCGATACCAATCCGCCAAAAATCCAGCGGTTATTTTGGGCATTGAGCCAAGGGGTGATTGCGGCGGTGTTATTGGTGGCAGGGGGGTTATCTGCGTTGCAAGCGGTCGCGATTATTGCAGGCTTTCCGTTTGCCATCGTGGTGTTTGTGATGATGTATTGTTTATGGCGAGGGCTAACACGCGATAGATTGACCTTGTACCGTAATCAACAATGGTATATCACGGCAGAGTCTGCTGAGCATAATTCAGCAAATGAGTTTATTGATGAGCATTTATTGTTAGGTCCGCCCGTGGTAGCTAAAGATGACTAATATTGTTTTTCTTAATTAACATAAATGGACGGGTGCAAGCGTCGCAAAGCTGATGCCTGTCTAGGCAGTCAACCAATGGGCGTTAATTGACAGATTGACAGCCTAGACATGCGTTACAAAGAAAAACGCTATAACAAATGCCTAATCTATGGCAATATTTGATATGCCCATAAAATTGTATGCCCGAAAAGTCATAAGGAAACCCCAATGAGCAAGCCTGAAAAACCTTTTATTGCGCTTAATATCGCAATCTTAACTGTATCAGACACCCGCAGTTTGGAAGAAGATACCTCTGGTAAATACCTAGCCGATAGCCTTGTCGAATCAGGGCATACTCTGGCAGAACGAGCCATACGCACCGATGATATTTATCAAATCCGTGCTATCGTGAGTCAATGGATTGCCGACCCTGCGATTCACGCTATCATTACCACAGGCGGGACAGGTTTTTATATTCGTGACCAAATCCCTGAAGCCCTAAGCCCACTGTTTGATAAAGAAGTACAAGGTTTTGGTGAGATGTTCCGCGCGCTATCTCGTGATGAAATCGGCATGTCAACCTTGCAATCTCGTGCCCTAGCAGGCATGGCGAATAATACGGTGATATTTTGTTTTCCTGGCTCGTCGGGTGCCTGTCGCACGGGCTGGGAAGGCATCATCAAAGAACAGCTCGACAACCGTACCCGTCCATGTAACTTTGTGCCGCATCTGATGCGTGAAAATCCAAAACATGACCATTAAATTGGCGGGGGTGGCGATTTTGGCGGGGGGTGAATCATCTCGGATGGGTTCGCCCAAGCCGTTATTAAGCTTGCCAAATGGCGAGACTTTGCTTGATTTCCATATTCGTCATGCCAAACGCTTAAATGTCCCTGTCATGGTGGCGGATAATGGTAAGGGCTTATGTCATGATACAACCGTCAAAATCATTGATGATTATCTGCCAAATCAACAAGATGGCAAAGGAGCAGGGGCGTTATCAGCCATTGCAAGTGCCATGAATCAAGTCATGTCTCCTTACCATTATTTACTGGTGATAAGCTGTGATAGTTTGGTTCATGCCCATCAAGTTTTTGATAAGTTGCATTATCCGGTAACCGATAATGAAGCGGTGATTTATTTAAAAGCTGAAAAGGATTATCCATTGTTGGGTTTGTATCGTACGGATTTATTAATAAAATTATACGATTATTTGGATAAGGGTCAGCGCGCAGTGATGAAGTTTTTGGCGGATAAAAAAATACAAACCGCTGTATTGCCAAATGAATGGATAACTTTAGCAAATTTTAATACCATAAATGAATTTGATTTGGCGTTGAACTCACTCAATGACATAGGATAAATAGGTCAAATTTTGGGAAATTATTCACATTAACAGGATAAAAAATAATTTCATCAACTAAGGGTAGGAGTTAAAATTTAGGCATGGTAATTGCATTTTTAAATTACCTAGTTTGATTATGTTGGAAAACTGCTATGCCTTCAATCAGTAGCCCTGTGAGTGTTGAACTTTTCCCCCATGACAGCGTGAAAGAAAATCGTTTTGACCTTCTTACAACCCCCAAACATACAAAAGCTGTACAAAATCAGGGCAAAGTGTATCTTGTTGGTGCAGGAACCGGTGACCCCGAACTCTTGACCATCAAAGCCTATAAAACCATCTTACAAGCGGATGTGATTTGTTATGACAATCTGGTGGGTGATGAGATTTTGGCACTTAACACAACGGCAGAAAAAATCTATGTGGGTAAAAAATGCCACAAGCACAGCATGCCCCAACAAGATATTAATAGCCTGCTCGTAAAACTGGCTAAACAAGGCAAAACAGTGGTTCGGCTCAAATCAGGCGACCCATTTATCTTCGGGCGTGGCGGTGAAGAAATGCAAACCGTGATTGGTGCAGGGGTAGCGTGTGAATCGATTGCCGGCATTACTACCGCGCTAGCAGTCGCCAATAGCGTCAATATTCCGCTCACCCATCGTGACTATGCGCAATCCGTCAAATTTGTGACAGGATTCTTGAAGACAGACACGCCAAATGAACAATATGCAGAGCTGCTTGCCGATAATCAAACCGTGGTGTTTTATATGGGATTAAATACCTTGCCAAATTTAACCCAAGGTCTGTTGCAAGCGGGTAAATCAGCCGATACACCATTTGCGATTATTGCCAATGTCAGTCGTCCTAACGAGCAAGTTTTGGTGGCTACGCTAAGCACCATTCAAGCATTGCAAAATGACGCTAAACTGCCATCGCCTGCGGTGATGATTATGGGCGATGTGGTATCGCTGTATCATCAATTAAATGCGCCTACTTTAACGTATGCCGCATTGTAGCATTGTTGGGATGATAAGACTGTACAGATTGTAGCCATAATTAATCGGTTAATCAGTAATTAGTCAGAGTGAAAACTATGATGACAGAGGGGAGCTTAATGCTGCCCTCTATTGTTGTCACCACCTAAAACATAAAAAAGGCACCCGGTTTTGATGCCTTTTTTATGTTTGTGAGAATGTTGTGCGGGGTTTGGGCAAATTCAATATGTCCTTACAGTTAATAAAGACTAAATCATTACCACGCCATTGGTCACGCTCACAGGGTAGGATTTTAACGCCACTTGCTCATCATCAAGACATTTACCTGTCGCCAAGTCAAAGCGTTGTTTGTACATAGGTGATGCGACATAACGCACTTTTTGCCCGTCAATTTCACAGCTACCCAGTAGTCCACGAGAGATAACATTGGCTTGGCTAAAAGGGTCAAAGTTGTGCATGGCAAAAACGTCATCATTTTGGGTACGAAAGATAGCCACTTGCTCACCGTTTACCAACGCACACACGCCTGTTTCTGGGATGATATCGTCAATTTTACAGATTTCGTTCATCGTAATTTTCCATTATTTTGATTGAAAATGGCAGGCTAAATTAGCGCCATTTTGCTATTGTTAAAGATTAAGCAAGCTCGATGTCCGCTTGGGATGGAATGGCGTTGTAAGCTAAGCCTTGCTTTTCCTCAGCTGTTGCAGGGCGAATTTGGCTCCGCTCTTCAACAAACACTACGTTGTCATCGACTTTGTCACTGTTGATAAAGTGCTTAAAGCGTTTAAGGCGCTCTGGGTCAGAAAGGGTGGTTTTCCATTCGCATTGATACGCGTCAATATCCGCTTGCATTTGGGTTTCAAGCTCATGAGCAATGCCCAAGCTGTCATTGATAACCACGTCTTGAATATACTCAAGACCACCTTCCATTTTCTCACGCCAGACTGACGTGCGTTGTAAGCGGTCGCCTGTTTTTATGTAGAACATTAAGAAACGATCGATATATTTAATCAGCGTGGCTGTGTCCAAGTCACTGGCAAATAGTTCAGCATGTCTAGGACGCATGCCGCCGTTGCCACAGACATAAAGGTTCCAGCCATTTTCAGTGGCAATAATACCAACATCTTTGCCTTGGGCTTCAGCACATTCACGGGTACAGCCTGATACGCCAAATTTGATTTTATGCGGTGAGCGTAAGCCTTTATAACGGTTTTCCAGTTTAATTGCTAGTCCCACACTATCATCAACCCCATAGCGACACCAAGTGCTGCCGACACAAGACTTAACAGTCCGTAGTGATTTGCCATAGGCATGCCCTGTTTCAAAACCTGCGTTGATTAAGCGTTCCCAAATATCGGGCAATTGGTCACTACGAGCACCAAATAAATCCACACGTTGCCCACCAGTGATTTTGGTGTAAAGTCCAAAATCTCGAGCCACTTCGCCCAGTACGATGAGTTTTTCGGCGGTAATTTCACCGCCCGCAATACGCGGTACGACTGAGTAAGTACCATCTTTTTGGATATTCCCCAAGAAAGCGTCATTGGTGTCTTGTAGCGCAACCAGTGGTTTATCAAGAATATAGTCATTCCAGCAAGACGCCAAAATCGAGCCAATCGTTGGTTTACAAATTTCACAGCCATCGCCGTGTCCGTGTCTTTCAATCATCTCTTCAAAGGTGTGGATATTGCTGACGCGCACCAAGTGATACAATTCTTGGCGAGAGTAAGCAAAATGCTCACAGATATGGTTTTTAACTTCGATACCGCGTTTTTTAAGTTCTGACACTAAGGTATCTTTGACGATTTGGGCACAACCGCCACAGCCTGTACTGGCTTTGGTACAGCTCTTGATGTCTTCATAAGTCATGGCCCCATTGTCCACGGCTGCGCAGATTTGACCTTTGCTGACGTTATAACATGAGCATAGGGTAGCGGTATCGGGCAGATTTTCAACGCCCATAACGGGTTTTTCGACATTTGGTAAAATCAAGCTTTCTGGGTGTAATGGTAAATCAATACCATTTAAAAATAACTGGAGCAAGTTGCTGTAATCTTCCGTATCACCCACAAGTACCGCACCGAGCAAGCGTTTGCCATCGTCCGAGGTGACTAACTTTTTATACACGCCTGTTTTTGGGTTTTGGTAGACAAAGCTTAAACTGTCTTTAATTTTGCCATGGGCATCGCCAATACTGCCAACATCGACGCCCATGAGTTTAAGTTTGGTACTCATATCGGCACCGTCAAATAGGCTGTCATGCTCACCTGCTATTTGTGAGGCACATACGCTTGCCATGGTGTAGCCTGGAGCAACCAGCCCGTAGATTTTGTTATCCCACAAGGCACATTCTCCAATCGCATAAATATCTGGCTCGCTTGTTTGACATGTGTCATCAATGACGATACCGCCACGTTCGCCAAGTTTTAGCCCAGAATCTCGTGCAATGGTATCTTCAGGGCGAATCCCTGCACTAAATAGAATCAAATCGGTATCGAGCAAAGTGCCGTCAGCAAATTGCATGGTTAAAAAACTAGCGTCATCGTCATGGTTATCGATGATTTGCTGAGTATTTTTACCGGTTAGTACCGTAACGCCCAAGTCTTCGATTTTTTTCTTTAGCAACTCTCCGCCTGCGGCATCTAGCTGTACGCCCATAAGTTGGGGTGCAAACTCGACTACATAGGTGGTTAAACCCAGTGTTACCAAGGCTTTGGCGGCTTCTAATCCCAATAAGCCACCGCCAACCACCACACCACGTTGGACACGTGGATTGTCCGCAGTTGCTAAAATAGCATCTAAGTCTTCAATAGTGCGATAGACATGACAGTGCGCATGTTGATTGCCTTTGACAGGCGGGACAAAAGGATAAGAGCCTGTTGCTAACACCAATTTTTCAAATTCTAAGGTGTTGCCCTTACTGGTGATAAGGGTTTTGGTTTGTGGATCAAAACTTGCCACGCCTTCACCCAAATGCAAAGTAATGCCCGCTTGCTCATAGTGCGCTAAATCGACCAAGTTTAATTGACTGGCGTCTTTATGTTCAAAGTAACTGGACAAATACACACGATCATACGCAGGGCGACTCTCAGCACTAAACACATGGATTTGGTAAGTTTGGTGTAGGCGTTTTTCAATCGCTTTTTCGATAAAGTGGTGCCCGACCATCCCATTACCGACGACGATAAGATTTTTCATGTATTTATCCCTTCTAAAGAAACATTGGCTTTTTGACTAGGATAATGATTAGCTTTTGGCGAGTATTATCCCAAGTTTTTCTATACTGTTATATAAGCAAACTTTATGCCAATATTTAAATTTACTATAAATTTCAATGGGTTAAAAAATATAGGTTAATTGTCTATTAAGAAAAATAACTCACATTGTTAGTGATTTAACGCAACCAGTAGCCAAGTGATGAGCAACAGCGCCGTTAATATGCCACTGACCAGTTGCCAAAACAGCACAGGATGTTTGTCAATCAGCGGCTGCTTGGCTTTATCGTCGGCATGGCTTTTGGGGTCAAGGTCGGTGAGAAAATCGCCAATGCTCTGATAGCGGCGGTTGCTATCTGCTTGCAGCGCACGAATCAACACGTCATTGACCCAAAATGGCAAATCTGTGCGCAATTGCCGCACGTTTTTGAACGCCAGTTTTTGGGTGGTTTGGGCGGTCATCGCAGTGGTCAAGGTGTCGACATCAAACGGCTGTAGCCCTGTCAGCATCTCATAAGTCACCACACCCAGCGAGAAAATATCGGAATACACCCCTTTTGGTGCATCGCTAAAATATTCGGGGGCAATATAATGCAAATCGCCCACAGGCGGTGTATGCCCAGTTCTTAAGAGCAACGAGCCAACCGAACCAAAGTCAATGAGCTTGATATGACCCGATGGCAGCAGCATGATATTTTCGGGCTTGATATCTTGATGGAGTAGATAATTACGGTGCATGACTCGCAGCGCCATACCGATTTGATTGACAATAGCAAAGGTTTGGGCAACCGATAACGGCGGCTGGGTGTCGATAAATTCACGCAAGCTCATGCCTTGCAAAAATTCGGTGACATGGTACAGATATTGGCTATTCATCGGTTTGGGGTAAAATTTTAGTAAGCTTGGGTGATTAAGGCTTAACCCTATTTTTTCTTCTTTTAAAAACAGCCGTAAAAATCCGCTATCGTCTTCATAATAGGCAGATGGCACTTTGATAATACGCTGATTATCGCCTGTGTCAGCGGTGTTATCGGTAGCCAAATACACGCTACTGCGTGGCGTGTTTTGCACCACTTTGTCAATGGTAAAATAATCAAGCTTGTCGCCGGCCGTTAGCACAGGTGGAATGCGTAAACGGGTAACGGCATGACGACTGTCTGTATGTTCGGCAAGGTCAGCTTTGTCAAAATCTGCATTCGCCAAAATTCTCGCAACTTTTGGCAAGACGGCTATCATCACGCAACTGACATTGTCGTTACTGCCATTTTCCAATGCCACTTGGCACAAGGTTTCTGGCAAATTTTCTAAGTCTAGGGTGGTGGAATTATCCAGCGCCAACAATTTGCCCAATGCCGATTGGGTCAGTAACAATAATTCATCATCACCGATAAATTCATACACGCCATCGGTCATTATCAAAAACACATCTTCGGGCAACACATCAATTTGGGCGAGTTGTAATTCCACATGGGCATCTGCGCCAAGTGCAGCGGCTAACGCGCCTTTGTCTCGCCCTCGTTTGTGTCTGTGGTCTTGGGTGAGTACGCGCAGTTTGTTGTGTCGTAGCCGATAGATACGGCTATCACCCGTGTGGAATAACACAGCCGCGTGCTCGGATAATAGCGGCTCGGTAAACAGCAGCCCAGATAAGGTTGAGAGTAATTTGGGCAAATATCGCTGCGAGGCTGAATCAAAGCTGTCATGGTGATCACTAAAATACAAAAAATCATTGATAATATGCACGCTTTTGGTGAGCATTTGTGCCAGCATTTCGGCACTGTTGTTATTCAATGAATCGCTAGTAACAGCGCTAGTAATAGGGCTAGTAACAGGGCTAGTAACTGGGGTAGTCACCATGTCAGCTTGGTGCATGGTTAATTGGTCGATCAGCGTATCAATCACCCATTGACTAGCGAGCTTTGGCTGTCCGCAGCTGCTGACGCCGTCAGCTAAAGCGGTGACTTGCCATGCAAGCTGAGCGGCGCTGCTATCCCCTGTTGGCACCAGCGTTTGCACCGTCAAGGTGTCTTGGTTTTCGGCTTTGCGCCCTGCATGACTAGCAGCACGGGTCAGCAGTTGCGGCAAGGATTGTGGTAAGGATTGAAAACTGGGGGGATTTTGCTGAATGGCTTTTGACATGGGTTTTTCCTTACTAGCACGGTTGCTACGCATTGTGCAAAAATGAAAAAAGGGCATACACCCTTTTTTGCCTTACTAACTAGATTTCCTTGTCCACTGGTTGACTATTTTTTGGTTGGATTTAGTGAGCGATTAGGCTACCGCAATTCGCTCAATCGTGCCATCTTCGTGCACCTCGATCATATGTCCTTGTGGCTCGCTCAAGAAGGTCGCGCCAATAAAGGCAATCCCTGCAAAAATCGCGAGGGTAATAAAGAATCCTGTTGGCGATACCATAGAGAAAATAGTCAAAAACAACACCCCACCTACGTTACCATACGCACCCGCCATACCAGCAATTTGCCCTGTCATACGGCGTTGAATGAGCGGAACCACTGAGTACACTGCACCGCATGCTGCTTGCACAAATACAGAAGTAAGCAGCACGATTGCCACTGCACCCGCCAATGGTAACTTGGTCATTTGCGTCATTAGCAGATAACCCACCGTTTGCCCTGCCAATGCAATCATCAATACTTTACGACGACCGACCGCATCGGACATAAAACCACCGCCAGGACGAGCAAATAAATTCATCACCGCAAAACAGCCTGCAGTCAACCCTGCTAAAGTATGCGATACACCATAGTTGGTAATAAAAAATTGCGGCAACATCGACACCACTGCCAACTCAGAGCCAAAACATGCCAAATACGCCATGTCCAAAATCGCCACTTGTTTAAACTGATAACCATATTCTGGATTTACCGCAGGGCGAGATGTATCAAATAAATGCTTATTGACTGACCAGATTTTGATATATTGATAGACTACAAGTACCGCCACCACCGCATATGCCAGCATGGTTTGATTAGCGGTTAATAATTTTAATCCACTAGGTGACAAACGCCACGCCAACAAAAACAAAATCGCATAAACCGGTAAAATCATCACCGCATAAAAGTAAAAATCTGCCTTGTTTGATACTTCCAAACCGCCTGATTTTTTTGGTTTAAAATAAGTCGCACCTTTGGGTGTATCACTGACGCCACGATAAAAAATGACCGAATAAACAATCGCAATCACGCCTGTTGTCGCAATCGCATACCGCCAACCATCTGCACCGCCATACACTAAGGCAAGAATCGGCATCGACATCGACGCTACTGCCGCCCCAAAATTGCCCCAACCGCCGTACACCCCTTCTGCCGAGCCGACTTCATTGACAGGAAACCATTCTGAAATCAAACGAATCCCAACCACAAATCCTGCACCGACAAAACCTAGCAAAAACCGCCCAATCGCCAGCATTTGGAAACTTTGGGCAAATGCAAACACAAAACACAAAAAACCGCTAATCAACAACACAGCACTATATGAACGCTTGGGGCCGTATCTATCGACCATCGCGCCGATTAGCAAACGGGCAGGAATGGTCAAAGCCACATTGAGCATCAAGATCGCTTTGACTTGTCCATCGCTCAAATGAAAATATTGTTTGATAGTTGGCATCAATGCCACATGAGCAAACCAAATTAAAAAGGTGACGAAAAAAGCAAACCAGGTGTAATGTAACACCTTGATACGGGGTAATTTCATAGCAAACAGCGGTAAACGTTGGGGCATCTGCTTCTCCTTTAAGTAAGCCTGTATGGTTCACGGTAACAAGGCAAAAGCAATATTTATGCCATTATCATAAACTTTTGTTTTTACAATAATTTTTTTGAATGACCCATCAATTAGCTATTTTGCTGTGATAAAACTTTCACCGATTAGCATAAATGATAAAAATTTGATGCTGTACTGCACTATTTTGGTAAGTAATCGATAAGGTAAAAGAATAATGCAAATAAATAAGCAAAAAAAATGTCTAAAAATATTTTAAAAACAGTCAAACAGTCAAACAGTTATCTACAGTTAAAGAGGTTAAATTCAAAGAGTGGTCAACATCCATCACACTGTCCGACAAATAATAGCCAAAATTTAAAACACCATAAAAAACAGTAAAAAACAACGGTTTAAAACGGTTGGCATAGATTTTGAATTATTAAATTTTAAAGTGCTAGCTTCTAAAGTATTAAATATCGGGTCGGATAAGCAAGGTCAGCCAAACAATGCAACACACACACATTCTTATCATAGGGGCGGGGATGGCAGGGACACGCTTTGCCATGCAGTATGCCAAAAGCAGACTGAGTGCCCACAGCGGATTGGGGGTTGACAGCCAGGGCGAGCAAAGTCGAGATGAGT
The DNA here is from genome assembly GCA_019353055.1 of Faucicola osloensis. GTDB lineage: Bacteria > Pseudomonadota > Gammaproteobacteria > Pseudomonadales > Moraxellaceae > Faucicola > Faucicola osloensis_C. Next base: position 50,181 of record JABAHL010000014.1, on the reverse strand, counting down.
TTGCCATCACGCTTATCAACAGCGAGCCGTATGCAGGCTATAACCGTATTATGCTATCGCCTGTATTGGCAGGGGAAAAACGCTTCGCTGAGATTTATCTATTTTCTCAAGAGGAGTACGCTAACCATAACATCACTGTAAAGACAGGTTGCACTGTTAGCGATATCAATCTTGCTGCTCATCAGGTCATCACCGACAGCGGCGAAACCATCGGCTATGACAAATTGGTGTTTGCCACAGGTTCAACGCCATTTATTTTGCCATTGCCCAATCATACCGCAAAAGGCGTCATGGGTTTTCGTACCAAAGCCGATGTGGACGCTATGCTAGATATCGCAAAAACCAATCATAATGGCAAAAAATCTCCAAAATGCCTGGTTATCGGCGGTGGGTTACTCGGTCTTGAGGCTGCCAATGCCTTGGTACAACAGGGAGCGAAAGTCACTGTGGTACATGGGGCAGGCTATTTACTCAATCGCCAACTCGATAAAACCGCTGCCGATTTACTGCAAACTTACTTTGAAAACAAAGGTATTGAGTTTGTGCTCAACGCCAACTCTCAAGCGATTTGCGTGGATGAGGATAACCAGGTTACTGGACTGACTTACACGGATAATGTCGACATATCCCTCCCCGCCAAAACCATTGACAGCGATTGCATTATCATGACCGTCGGCGTGCGACCCAATATTGCCCTTGCGCAACAGGTCGGTATCACTTGCGAGCGGGGGATTTTGGTTGATAACCAAATGCGAACCCATACTCCAGACGTGTATGCGATTGGCGAGTGTGTACAGTTTGACAACCAGCTATTTGGGCTAGTCGCACCTGTGTATGAGCAAGCCAATATTCTGCTACATACCTTAAACGAGCAGCCAGACAGCACCTCGCCCGTGTTTAGCATACAACCAACGGCAACCAAGCTAAAGGTCTCGGGCGTGGCGCTATTTTCGGCAGGTGATATCGATGTGAGTCACGACTGCGAGCAGTTGATTTATCAAGACCCTAGCCATAGCATCTATCAAAAAATCACCGTAAAAGACAACCGTATTTTATCTGCAGTGCTATATGGTGATGTACAAGAGGGCAGTTGGTTTTTTGAACTGATTCAAAATCAACAAGATATTTCAGCCATCAAAGATAAATTACTGTTTGGCAAAGCGTTTTGTGAAGAGTTGCTGGCGGGCTGATCTGACTGGTAGAAATTAAAAATAGTAAAAGGTTAACGTGTGACAACAACTATACAACATTTAGCATCACAAAAATCTTCCCTGACTGAAGTCAAAACCACCTGTGCCTATTGTGGTGTTGGCTGTGGCGTGTTGGCGACGATTGATGAGAATACCCAACACGTCAGCATTGACGGTGATCCAAACCATCCTGCCAACTTTGGCAAATTATGCTCCAAAGGCAAAGCGTTGGGCGATACGCTTGATCGTGACCGCCGTTTGGCACATCCGATGATTCATGGCGAGGCAGTCGATTGGGATACCGCCACCGATTTTGTTGCTAAATCATTGCAACAGACCATTGATGAATATGGCGCCGACAGCATTATGCTATATGTATCGGGACAACTGCTCACCGAAGATTATTACGTGGCAAACAAATTTACTAAAGGTTTTTTGGGTACCAATAATTTGGACTCCAATTCTCGACTGTGTATGTCATCAGCGGTGGCTGGCTACAAGCGAGCATTTGGCTCGGACACTGTGCCTTGTAATTATGAAGACATCGAAAACAGCGACCTATTTATCATTATCGGTTCGAATATGGCGTGGTGTCATCCGATTTTATTTGGTCGGTTAAAATCCAGCAAACAAGCCAATCCCAACAAAAAAATCGTGGTGATTGACCCACGAGCCACTGACAGCACCGCGATTGCTGACTTGCATTTGCCGATTCGCTCTGGCACAGATACCCATTTATTTGTCGGACTACTCAATTACTTGCACCAAAACGGCTATGCCAATCACGATTATCTTAGGCATTGTGACAATCTTGCTGATGCGCTTGCAGCCAGTGACAGTTGGACGATTAAAAAAGTTGCCAAAATCTGCGGTGTCCACGAAAGTGATTTAACCGAGTTTTATCAATTGTTTGCCACTACCACGAAAACCGTGAGTTTTTACTCCATGGGCGTCAATCAAGCCAGTAATGGCACCGATAAGGTCAATAGCATTATCAATTGCCACCTTTATACAGGCAAACTGGGTTATCAAGGGGCAGGGGCGTTCTCAATTACAGGACAGCCCAATGCCATGGGTGGGCGAGAGGTCGGGGCGTTAGCCAATCTGCTTGCCAGTCATTTTGAGCTCAAAAACAGCGACCATCGTCAAACAGTAGCCAACTTTTGGCAAGCACCGACTAGTATTAGTGGTAAAGATGGTATCAAGGCCACCCAATGTGCCGATGCCATTTTGGAGGGGCAAATTAAAGCGATTTGGATTATGGCGACCAATCCTGTAGTCAGTCTGCCAGAAGCAGACAAATTTGCCATGGCATTACAGCAATGCCCACTGGTCATCGTGTCTGACTGCTCAAAAGACAGCGACACGCTCGACTTTGCTCATGTGGCTTTGCCCGCGCAAGGCTGGAGTGAAAAATCAGGCACGGTCACCAACAGCGAACGCCGCATCTCTCGCCAGCGCCGTTTAGTCACCCCATTTGCTGATGCCAAGCCCGACTGGTGGATAGTCAGCCAAGTGGCACAGAAAATGGGTTTTGTGGGTTTTGATTACACCCACGAATCCCAAGTCTTTACCGAACACGCTCGGCTCAGTGGCGAGAAGAATGGCGGTGAAAAAAATACAGATAGCCGAAGTTTTAACATCAGCCATTTAGCCCATATTAGCCAAAACGAGTATGATAATTTGGCACCGTTTCAGTGGGGTCAACCGCATTATTTTGGACTACAAAAACAAGACCCACATACCACTATCGGCACCACTTATACCGATACCCAAAAACTGCATTTTGTCACCGTTACTCCTGCAGTACCCAAGTCATTGCCTGATGAGCAATATCCACTGGTGCTTAACACAGGTCGCTCGCGTGACCAATGGCATACCATGACCCGCACAGGGATTGCCCCACAGCTTAATCAGCATTTACCGCACCCACTGGTTGCGATTCACCCGAGTGATGCCAAACCTTTGGGTGTACAAAATAACGATTTTGTGCAAATTAACAGTCCCAATGGTACTATCTTAGTGCGGGCGGATGTGACTGAAAAACAACGCCAAGGCGATGTATTTATACCTATGCACTGGAATCAGCACTTTGCCGCCAATGCGCGTGTCGGTAAGCTTATCAGCAATCATCATGACCCCTTTTCACAGCAACCGCAGCTCAAGCACCAACCTGTTAGGCTGCAAAAACGGACCATGCAAGCATTTGGATGGTTATTGATTGATAAACACTGTGATGAAAACCTGCTAACTTGGCTGGAATCGCCAGATATGACTTATTGGGTGCGTAATCGCCAGTCAAACAGTAGCCAGTATTTTTTTGCCATTGATAATCAGTCTGCGGCCATGACAACTTGGTTTGATAAGCAATATTGGCAACAGCAGTTAAGTGTATGGCTCAATCAACCAGCGCAAGCCTACAACTTTGATATTATCCATTATCAACATATTGATACCGATAACACTAGCCAGGATTTACGACTTGCGATATTGCAAAACGGGCAAGTCCATGCGCTAGTATTTTTGAGCACCCACGAGCATAAACTACCCACCCATAACTGGCTAGATAGCCAATTTGGCAGAAGTCTTGATAACCATACGCGTAAATGGCTACTAATGGGCAAACCTGCCACGGGTTTTATTGATACAGGGCGGATTGTTTGCTCTTGTATGTCCGTGGGTGAAAATACCATTGTTGAGACGATAAAAAAATATCACTGTAAAACCGTCGTTGAGGTTGGCAAACATTGCAAAGCAGGCACCAATTGTGGCTCCTGTCTAGGAGAGATTAGCAAAATTTTAGCGGGGTGACATTGTTATAACTTGTTGAAAGGATTATTGGGCGAACTTTAAGCCACTTTATCATTTCGCTTGATGTTGCCTGAGTTTACTTGGCTACTTATTGATAACTAGCGTTAGATATTCGAAAAAAAGGGAAATAATTGGAAAAATTAATTGATAATGATTATCATTTATATTATTATTCTTACCGCTTTGTAACGCTTCTCTTTTTTTATATATCTGAGTGATTTTATGAATACTGCCAATGCTAGTTTACCGCCGCGTGGTGCTTTGCGCTATTTAAGTCTGTGTGTATTAACCACCCTTTATTCACCGTTGGCAACAGCGAGTGAGCCAGAACCCGTCACTACCTTGCAGACCATTACTTTTAATGCCCGTCAATATACCCCAGCCAAACAAACTGAGAACGTCCGCCATGAGAGCTCAGTCAAGGTACAGCAAGCTGATTTACTCAATCAATATTTACCGACGGTTGCTGGGGTGAATGTCGGTGGCACTTCGGGGATGGATCAGCATATTTATATTCGCGGTTTGGGCTCAGACAATGCCGGCAGTGCCTTAAAAATCACCGTGGATGGGGTGCGCCAACCGGAAACGCGCGGTTTTAACCACTCCGGAATTAGTGGACTTGACCCAGATTTGTATAAAACAACAGAGGTGTCAGTGGGTAATAACTCGGTGACTTTGGGCAATAATGCCATCGGTGGCGGTGTGGCGTTTACCACGGTGGATGCACAAGACTTGCTACTACCAGATCAAAAAATGGGGGCAAAGGTTAAACTGGGCTATGCCAGTAACGATCAGCAATTTCAGCGAAGCCTAACGACCTATGCCAAACCCAATGAGCAATTGGACATGATTGTGTCTTATGGTGAGCGTGACAGCGATGGCGGCGAAGATGGCAAAGGCAACCACATCCAAGGTGATGATATTACTATCAAAAGTATACTAGCCAAAGTCAATGTGATGCCGGCAGAAGGTCACAAAATTACTGCCAGTTACCAAAGCTATGACAATGACGGCAACTATCCGTTTCGCCCCAATATCGGCTACCAAGCCAATTTACCCAATAATATTCATCCTGGCTACACCAATAATGAAACCTATGCACTCGGCTATGAGTATAAACCGCATAGCAATTTTGAGCTAAACAGCAAAATTTATCATTTGACCAATGAATCGCTGTCGCAAGGACTGCGCGGAACGACTCCCTCGCGTGTAGCCACATCAGGCAAAACCGATGGCATGACGGCAAGTATCAAACAGCAACTGACGCAGCATCATGGTGACCATGCTTTGACACATACGCTCAACTATGGGGTAGAAGGCTATAAAAAATCAGCGACGTTAGAGAGTAGTGATATCACAGAAGACGCTACCAGCGTAGGGGTGTACTTACAAGACCGAATCGAATTGGGACGATTTGCGCTGACGCCTGGCGTACGCTTTGACCATTATAAGCCGTCAGAGCGTTTAAGCAGTGACGACTACAATCAACTGTCGGGCGCATTGGCAGGGGAATTTAAACTAACGCCAAATCACAGCTTATTTGCCAGTTATACCCAATTGTTTAATGGACCACCCTTGCCAGAAACCGTCTACCAATCTGGGCAAACCTTCGTCAATAAAGACATCGAAGCAGAAACAGGCGCAAACACAGAGTTGGGTATCAGTAGCCGTTTTCAAGGGGTGTTTGACAGTCAAGACAGTATGTCGCTGACAGCCAAAGTCTTTGATACCCAATATGACAATAAAATCGACCGCTTAACAGGCATTGACTGTACCACAGGCAACTCAGTGACAGACGGGCAATGTGCCAGCTACATCAATGCCGGTGAAACTACCGTTAAAGGCTACGAGCTGAGCGCAAAATATCGGCTAAACAATATGCGCTTGAATGCAGGCTATGCCCATGCCAAAAGCGACACCGAGCAAGGTTACCAACTCAATAAAGACTCAGGCGATCAGTTAAACCTTGGCTTTAATTATGATATCAATGACAAATTCAGCCTTGGAAGTGCCATCCGCCATGTCAAAGGTTTAACGCGTCGCACCAGCGCTACTGCTGTGGCTGATTTGCCAAGTTTTACCACCTATGATGTATTTGGTAGCTATCGTCCAAGCGCGTTACCGCAATTAACTGTGGATGCTGGGGTGTATAACCTTACAGATGCCTACTACTATGAGCACGTATCCAATACCGGTGATAAAGCCATGGGGCGCAATGTCAAAGTAGCGCTAAGTTATCAGTTTTAAACTCAATGGGTGATAACCATCAGCATGATGGATTGCCCATTGCTGTTTAGCATTTTTATAAAATATTGCAGAGACACTTTGCTTATGTCTAAAATCCAATTTTTTACCTGTCCTACTACCACAAGGTTTGGCGGGGTATCAAGACAATTGCATAAGGTATTAATCGGTGTATTTTCTACGTTTACTACCATGGCTTATGCCCAGACGGATACGACTGCCAGTGCAGTGGGTACAGCGGCTTTAACTGATAATGGCAATGACCCACAGCCTGCCGTTACCACGCTTGACACCATTATCATTCGGGCACAAGATGCCAGTCAGCAGTATGCTGCTACCCAAGCGACCACTATTTTAAAATCGGATGAAAAATTATTTGATAGCGCAAAATCGGTGAGCGTGGTCACACAAAATCAGCTGCAACAAAAACAGGCGACCACGTTAGCCGATGCGCTCAAAGGCGTGGCAGGGGTAACGACAGGGCAGTATGGTCGTCGTGGTTGGGATGATATTGCGATTCGCGGACAATTAGCGAGCTCACAAATTCTTGTCGATGGGATGCGCACAGCGACTTCTAGCAATTTTTTAAATAGTATGGATATCTCTGGGCTAGAATCAATCGAGGTGGTCAAAGGCCCTGATAGCATCGGCTTCGGGCAGATGATGCCGGGTGGTGTGGTTAATTTAACCACCAAAAAACCCAAAGACGAAACATTCAAAAACCTCACACTTTCAGCAGGCAGCAACGATTTTTATCAAGCAGCCTTTGATATCAACTATGCCCCCAATGGCTCAACCGATGGGGCATTTCGTCTCAATGGGCGTATTTCTGACCAAAATGACCCCACCGATTATGTGTATTTCAAAAATTACTATCTAGCGCCTTCTTATCGTTTTGCTCTCGGTGATAATACAGATGTCACTTTGTTGGCAAGTTACCAAAAGCATGATTACATCCGCCAACAAGGGCTACCACTACAAAATAACGCCTACAAGACATACGCATCGAGTTTATTTTTTGGTGAGCCCAATTATACTGTCCAAGATGAGCAATATCGTCTCGGCTATCAGCTTGACCATGATTTTGACTTAGGTTGGCGTCTCAAGCAAAACTTTGCGCTGTCAAGACGCGTCGCCGATGCCGATGCGATTTTGGCAAGCGGTACCTCGCCGATAACCACTACGGGCAATATCAAACGCCAGTCAAGCTTGCTCGATAAGCAAGATACTATCGTGTCAATGGACAATCGTTTTGACAAAACCTTTAGTCATGGTAACGTCAGTCACGCGGTTTCAGTGGGGTTAGACGCCTTTCATGAGCGTAGTGATTATCAGCAACAAGTGTATGCTTATAGCCCCTTAAACTTAAACAATCCTGTCTATGGTGTGGGCAAAATCACCAATACCACACCCACCACCGACAAGCACAGTGTAAATTATTTACAGTATCTGGGGCTATATGCCAAAGATACCATCAAAGTGAATTCTCACTGGATTATCGACTTGGCAGGGCGTCATGATTGGTCAGATGTCAAAAGCAACGATGTAAAAAAAGATACCACCGTCAAAAATTCTAACAATGCTTTCACCGGCTCAGCCTCATTGATGTATCAAGTCAATGACAAAATTGCGCCGTATATCAGCTATGCCACCGCATTTTTGGCGACCACCGACGCGGGCAAAGATGGCGATTTGCTTGACCCAGAAAAAGGGGAACAATACGAAATTGGCGTCAAACTGCAAACGCCAGACGAACGCACCCAAGCCTCGCTGAGCTATTATGATTTGACGCGCAAAAACGTCAGCGAAAGTTATACTGATGGCACAGAGACTTATAATGTGGCGGTTGGCGAGCAACAAACCAAAGGTTTTGAGGCTGAACTGACTTCAGCAGTCAATGACAACTGGAACGTTAGCGCAGGCTATAGCTATATTCCCACCGCCAAAATCACCCAAGCGTCCAACAAATCCGATTATGTTGTCGGTCAGCGTATCAACCATATACCCAAACAAGCCTTCAATATCAGCACACAATACTATTTTTCGCCATCGCATGTGGGCTGGTATGTCGGGGCAGGCGCCCGTTATGAAGGTCAACATCATGCTGAACGTGGCTCATCCAAGGTCGATTTACCAAGCTATACCCTATATGATGTTGAAGCAGGCTATAGTGCCAACCATTGGCAATTGGGTCTGTCGGTCAAAAACTTAACCGATAAAGCCTATTATTCAGGCACAAGCCCGAATGCCGCTATGATTATGTTTGGTGAACCCCGTACCCTGCGAGCAAATTTAACCTATAAATTTTAGATAGCAATGTGACAAAACTTTATTTTGATTAATATAAAGCTAACACAAAGCGAAGATAAAAAAGTATGAGGTTTTAAAGTTACTTAATTTCAAAGCCATTTGATTTCAAAGTTGCTTAATATTTTAAAGTGGGTTAATTAACGTGGTTTAATACAGTCGCTTGTTCAATTTAGCCTAATTTTTAATATTTTTGTTGATAATGATTATCATTTATACTAACATTTAAAGTTAGTCTTTAAATTTATCGTGTTATAGGAATGATTATGGATTTTGCAAATTACTGGCAATATACAGATGTAGTGACCAAGACGTTATTTTTTGTGTTAATTGCTTTATCGATGCTGTCTTGGATTACAGGCATTTTACGTATCTTAAATAGCCAAAAAATTGCCAAGACAGTGTCGCAAGATTTGACCCAGCACATTTACCAACAGCAATCTCAACTTACTACCTTATCTCTAGACAATCAAAAATTGGTCACTGAGCAGCAGCTACTGCAACAGCTCAATCGCTACCGTTTTGCCAGTGAGCAGGGCTTAAATATCCTTGGCACGACCGCTGCCATTGCCCCTTTTATTGGGCTATTTGGTACCGTGTGGGGGATTTTTCATGCCTTGCATAGCATTGCTAAATCAGGTCAAGCGGGACTTGGTCAAGTCGCAGGGCCGGTTGGGGAGGCTTTGATTATGACGGGGCTTGGGCTTGCGGTAGCGATTCCTGCGGTGATTATGTACAATGTCATAGTACGAATCAATCGCAAAGCCATGCACCAAGCGAATGACACGGCGCATACCTTACTTGCCAACGTGTTAATGAATTCTTCCAGCCAAGTTACGCAAACTAGTTTAGCCGCTCAACCCCATTTGCAAACCAGCTCGCAGCCCAAGCAACAAACTAACGCCGCTGACTTAATGCTGAAAAACACCTAACCTTGACCCAACGCTAAACAGATAAGCTAAACAGATAAACAGGGAATAACTTATGGCATTTCAACTCGGTGATGACGCTTCGACGGGCATGAATGAAATCAATCTGATTCCACTGATTGATATCATGCTGGTCTTGATGATTATTTTTTTGGTGACGGCAACGGTAATCAATCCTAGTGTACCGCTAAATTTGCCCAAAACCTCGGCACAAGTCAATGAAGCCCCGCCCAAAGTGATACAAGTAAGCATTGATAAAGATGGCAAGATTTTTTGGGATGATGCCAGTATCAGTTTGGCGCAATTAAACACGCGCTTTGCCGAACAAGGCAAATTAAGCGAGACCCCAAGCATTCAGCTACGCGTCGATAAAGACAGCCGATATGATACCGTCGCGCAAATCCTAGCAACAGCAAGCGAAAACAAGCTAACCAAAATTGCGTTTGTCAGTGAATAACCTGATTGATAAAATTTTTATTGATAATAAGAATAATTATCATTATTATATAAGAAAATTTATCAACGAGGTGCGTATGTTTGTGTGTATCTGTAATGCGGTCAAAGAAAGTCAAATCAAAACAGCCATTGAACAAGGTCATGACAGCTTAGAGGCGTTACAAGCTGAGCTTGATGTGGCTACTTGCTGTGGTGGCTGTCAGCCAATGATTGAAGGTTATCTCGAAGAGTACGCCCAAAGCATCAATAACTATACGCACCTATTTATTGAAGTTGCCTAATGTATTAACGTTGCCTAATGAGCTGTTAGCGTACACACCCAAACTTATTCATTAATCTCAATGAATGAGCGATTGAAAAATATTGTAAATTATTTGCTGCGGTGAATTGTTTTTAACGTCACTTTAATTTAGTATTTCAGATAATACCCAACCTTTGTTTCTGTTCATTTTTCAAGGATATACCCATGAAAGGCAGCCAAGCTGTTATTGATTATCTAAATTTCTTAATTAGTGGTGAACTGGGGGCTCGTGACCAGTACTTTATTCATGCGCAAATTTATCATGAATGGCATTATCCAAAACTTCATACGCGTATGCATCATGAAATGGAAGAAGAAAGCGATCATGCGCGTGCCTTAATCAATCGTGTGTTGATGTTAGAAGGCACGCCCAACATGAAAGTTGCCGATATCAACATCGGTCATGATGTGCCAAGTATGCTAAAAGCCGATTTGCAGCTTGAGTATGCGGTTCGTCAACATCTCAAAGACGGCATTGCGCTTTGTGAGCAAGAGCAAGACTATGTCACCCGTGAGATTTTGGTCGCCCAATTGGTCGATACCGAAGAAGACCATGCACATTGGTTGGAGCAGCAGTTAAGACTGATTGAGATGATGGGACTGCCCAATTATCTGCAATCTCAGCTCGGTGACATCTCTGAATAAGGCGACCAAGCAATAAGGCAACTAAGGTAAACATTATGCAAGTCGATAAAGAAATTCTAAGAGCGCTAAACCAAGTTTTGGGTCAGGCATTAATTGCTATTAACCAGTACTTCTTACATGCGCGTATCGCCAAAAACTGGGGACTGAGTGAACTCAATGAAAAATTGTATCATCAGTCGATTCATGAGATGAAATGGGCAGATGACCTCATTGAGCGTATCTTAATGCTAGATGGTCTACCAAACTTGCAAGAGCTTGGCAAAATTTTAATCGGTGAAAATGTCGCTGAAATTTTGCGTTGTGATTTGCAACTCGAGTATCAAAAAACTGACATCATCAAAAATGCGATTGCTTTATGTGAGCAGAAAAGCGATTTTGTCTCTCGCAAATTATTGATTAAACTCAAAGACGGTAGCGAAGCGCACATTGATTGGCTAGAAACGCAGATGGAACTGCTGACCTCGATGGGTATCGAAAATTATACGCAAAGTTTATTAGAATCATAGCGCATATCAGCGCGTCGGAATAACTGTATGAACCATCAATATACCCAAGCCGCGTTGATTTCTGTCATCTCTATACTGATGGCATGGCTTATCATCATCTTAGTGGCAGTGATTTATTGATTGTCGTGTTTGGCATATTGGCATAGCCAAGATGATGTGGTATTTCGGCTGGCGGTGTTCATTTTGCCAGCCGTTTGGTGAGTTACTTAAGGGACTGTGTTCTACAAGATGGGTTTTATAAGATATGTTTTATAAGATATGTTTTAAAAACCTTCTAGTACAATTTTTCCTTTTGACTTACCTGATTCAAGCAGCTTATGCGCCTTCTCCAAGTTTGCAGCGTTAATTTTGCCTAGATTTTGGTTCAGGGTGCTTCTAATTTTTTGCTGGTCAACTAACTGGGCAACCTGTTGCAATAGCTGACCTTGCTTTTCGATATCATCGGTTTCAAACATTGAACGGGTGAACATAAACTCCCAATGGATAGAAATAGATTTAGTCTTAAACGGCATAATATCAAAGGTTTGTGGATCATCGATCAATCCAAGCTTGCCTTGTGGTGCAATCAGAGAAACTATTTGCTTGGTATAGGTGTCTGTATGATTGGTAGAGAAGACGTATTTGGGTTTTTCAATACCTAGTGCTTCGATTTGTGCATTTAAATCTTTGCTATGGTCGATGACATGGTCGGCACCAAGTGATTTTACCCAAGATTTCGTTTCTTCACGCGAAGCAGTTGCTATAACCGTCAGATTGGTTTTTGCTTTTAGGAGTTGGATAGCGATTGATCCTACACCACCTGCACCACCAATAATTAAAATACTGCCAACGTCGGTTTGTGAAATTTGAAACCGATCAAACAGCATTTCCCATGCCGTTATTGCAGTTAATGGCAATGCTGCGGCTTCTGCATTAGATACTGTCATGGGTTTAAGGCTGATGATGCGCTCATCGACTGCTTGAAATTCAGCATTACTACCATCTCGGGTTAAATCGCCAGCATACCAAACACAATCTCCTACTTTAAACGAGGTAACTTTTGAGCCAACTTCAATAATTTCCCCAACGGCATCCCAACCTAAAATACGATTATTTGCTTCAGACGAATTTTTTCTCACTTTGGTATCAACGGGGTTTACAGAGATTGCCTGAACTTTTACCAGTACATCACGTTCTTTAAGCGTAGGCTTTGCTTTTTCAATATCTACCAATGAATTTTTAAAATCAGCATGGTTATTGATAACATATGATACGGCTTTCATGGATTTGTCCTTTTGTAATAGCGGGTTAGTTTAATTAAATGCAGTATTTTTAGTGTATTGAAGACAGGCTGGCTTGGGTCAGTCAGCCTAATCTGATAGAGTTAATGAAAAATAGTCGATACTCTGAGTCTATGCTAAAGGTGTAAGGTCAAGAGCGCAACGTTAAGGATACAAGCTAAACTCACATTTTGCGGCTGTGGTTGCGCGAATGTGTTTGCGCCAAAAATAGCCCTTGGTAAAATGCCATCATTTATTGTTGTACCAGTGTACCCAATCAAGGGTAGCGAGTGCAACATCATTTACACCTTATCACTTATGCTTGTTTCTTTGTTATGGTTAAAGCAAGGTTATGATTAAAGCAAGCATAAAGGAAGCAATATCAACCTCAAATTTAAGCTGATACAGACATTCCTTATGACTTAAAGCGCAAATGTTTATGTAACCTTTATACAACAAAGCTATGCGCTAAAGCCGTTTGACATGGATATAACAGTGGTTTAGACTCAATTTTAATGCTAGTCAATGTCGGCTAGTCAATATTGGAGTATTAGTGATGGTTAAAACCGCTTTATATGTCCGTCTTGAAGCTAAACCAGGTAAAGAACAACAAGTAGAAGATTTCCTAAAAGCGGGTCTGCCTATCGTCAATGAAGAACCCGCTACTATTGCGTGGTTTGGTCTACGCCTTGGCCCTTCAACCTTTGGTATTTTTGATGCATTCCCTGATGAAGCAGGTCGCGAGGCTCATTTATCGGGCAAGGTTGCCGCCGCTTTGATGGCTCAAGCAGATGAACTATTTTCAGAACCGCCTTCTATTGAAAAAGTAGATGTGTTGGCAAGTAAACTACCAGCTTAGATTAAAGCCTAATTCTAATAAGCTTAAGTCTTTTAAGCCCAATTTTCTTGAGCTTGAGCCTCTTAAAGAGCTGCCTAAAATATTAACTAAAAAGCAGCTCTTTATTATAATTATATCACTTCACTTAAATCAGTCACTTAGCTAATCGGTCATCCCATACTGTATCATTGACGATTATTTGACTATATATTCAATTACAATATTTTCTTAACTTGCTGATAGCAAGCAGTATGCAAATTTAGACTTTGCGCCATTTAACTACTTACCTTGCAATTAATCATACCACTTTGTGGTTTTAATCGTTACCAAGGTTTAAATCAAGTTTTAAGCTAGCTATCTTACTTACAAAAAATGCTTTTCCTGATGGATTAAATTTTGTTATTTACACTATCAATAAATCTACACTACAAATAAATAGACGACTGGTCTATTTTTGTGTATAGTGACGGCATGATGACAGCAAAATTCCAGTGTTGATTAGCGTTGACCAATATTTGCAGTATTGAGCAATTTTTTAAGTTTGTTGGACAGATAATATTTGCTTACATATCAGTCGCGCAATCTTTTTCAATGCTACCAATCAATGCTATTAAATAAAGGATTGATTTGCTCGGCATCTTGTACATTGCGCACACGACTTCCTGCTGTGCTCATGTAAAAATAACCTAAATTCTAAAAACTATCAGAGAAAATAATATGAAAATTTTACTTGTTCTGACCTCACATGACAAACTCGGCAATACTGGTAAGAAAACAGGTTTTTGGTTAGAAGAACTTGCGGCACCGTATTACACCTTTATTGATGCGGGTGTTGAAGTTACCCTAGCATCACCTCAAGGGGGTCAGGCACCGCTAGACCCAAAAAGTAACTTAGCTGATGCACAAACTGAAACCACGCATCGCTTTGAAGCAGATCCTGTGGCAATGCAAGCATTGGCACAGACGCATAAACTTAGCGAAATTTCTATCGCTGATTATGATGCCGTGTTTTATCCAGGCGGGCATGGTCCATTGTGGGATTTGGCAGAAGATCCGATTTCAATTGCTCTGATTGAACAAGCGATTGAGTCAGGAAAACCTGTTGCTACAGTTTGTCACGCCCCAGGTGTTCTTCGTCATGTAAAAACCAGTGATGGCAAGCCTTTGGTCAGCGGTAAATCTGTGACGGGTTTTACCAATACTGAAGAAGAAGCGGTAGGATTAACCGAAGTTGTACCGTTTTTGGTCGAAGATATGCTCAAAGAAAAAGGTGGTCATTATTCTAAAGCGGGTGACTGGCAAGTGTATGTCCAAGTAGATGGCTTACTAATTACTGGACAAAATCCTGCGTCTTCTGCTGCAACCGCCAGCGCACTGCTTGAATTGTTAAATAAGGAGTAGTCCATGTCTGCGTATGTGGTATTTACCCGTGAGCAAACTACGGACGCTGAGGAACTGGCGCAATATGCACAAAAAGCACCGCTTGCTCGTGAAGGTCGTGAGCTAACACCCTTGGCTTTTTATGGTCAATTAGAAGTGCTTGAAGGCAATGAAATTGAAGGCGCTGTTATTTTACGCTTTCCTGATATGGCAGCCGCGCGAGACTGGTATCACAGTCCCATCTATCAAGAAGCATTACAACATCGCCTAAAAGGGGCAAATTATCGTGCCTTTATTATTGAAGGTGTTGAAGACGCTATTTGAGAAAAAGCACTGCTATCAGATGTACTAGCTAACCTAAAAGTTAGTACATGAGTGATACGCGTTGTTATCAAATTAATGTCATAGCAGCCCAGTCATAAATAATGATTGGGCTGCTATTACAATTTTCGCGGCTATCATTGTCGTGAAGCTAAGGTAGTAAAACTAAGTTAGTGAAGCTAATTTACTAAGGTTAAGTTAGTGAGGTGAAGCTAGCAAAGCTAACTGTTAAGACTTTCCACTTTTTAATAAAAACGCCGTCGCTTTTAAGGCTTGATGTAATGGTGTTTTATCTTTTCGCAGCTTACTTAATAACGCCGCGCCCACCCACATTTGGTAAGTCACTTGGGCTACCGTCAAGGCATCAGTCTCTGCTTGGATAGACCCATCTTGCTTGCCCAAAACGATGACCTCAGCAATCCGCTGGATTACCTTATCGACGCCATCGGACATAATAGCGCGCATATCTTCAGATAGGTCAGCGACTTCTGCAGCAAGTTTTACAATTAAACAGCTATCTGCCCAACTACATGGCGCATTAGGATCTTCAATCCATAGGTTAAAATACCTGATTAGTTTTTGATAAGCGGATTGGTCGCTACGCCATAGTTCATCTAAACGGCGTTGGTAATTATCTACATAATACTGTACCAATTCACAGCCGAAAGACTCTTTAGATTTGAAGTAATGATAAAATGAACCTTTAGGAATCTCGCAGCTTTGTAGAATTTCTTGTAATCCAACACCGCTAAAACCTTTATGCAAAATCAGGTCAGAACTGGTGTTAAGAATGTGTAAGCGTTTTGCTTCAGACTTCTTGATAGGGGCAAGCTCCATAGTTATTGTGCACACTATTATAAAAAATAGACCAGTCGTATTGTTTTTATTATAACTTATCTACAATGAATGTAAAGACGTTTTCCTTGAAAGTATTAACTACTAACAAAAATAATTCAATATAAAACAAGGGTTTATATAAAATTAGGCAGGGATTGGGGGATTGATTCAAACAGTCAAGACCAAGTAATAGTCAAAACCCAATGACATGAGTGTAGATTTGAAAGTATGGCTTCAAAATAGGGATTGACGCTATTTGCTGTTTGATTATTACAATCCAAAAAATAAAAAACCACTGAGGTCTAATGCACCTAAGTGGTTGTTTTATATGGTGGGCCCACACAGACTTGAACTGTGGACCAAAGGATTATGAGTCCTCTGCTCTAACCAACTGAGCTATAGGCCCGAAAGGGTAGTATCACAAATATTGCCAAGCAAATTTGTCAAAACTAGGCTGATTATAATACCTTAAAAAATTATTTTTGCAATGTGGAAATGGATAATTTTATGCAAAATGCTGATTAAATCAGCATAAACTTGTCTCACCGAATACGCATTATTTGTCTTGTGTCACCGCAATCATCACACCCATATATTTATTGTCATTGCGTGACAGCGTCTGACTATACAATGCCGAGGCACTACCGCCATCCAAAAACAACGCATTGTCACAGCCCAATTGCGATTTGAATAAATCGGCAAACTCATAAAAGCTGACAGGGGTATCACTTATCACAAATTTGACGCGGCTAGGATTGCCACCACACACGCCAACACCATTGCGGTATTTTCTCGAGGTACTATTGGCATCAAATGCCGGATGGATATTACCATCGATGACCAGCATGGGTCCAGATTGGGTGGCAAAAATCGGTTTTGCGCCGCTTGCCAGTTTTTTTGCCATGTTTTGACTTTCAGTGATATAAAAACCTTGACGGTCTTGCCAAAATACCCCGTTGGGCATTAAGTGAAAGTTGCCGCCGCCTTGCTTGAGATTTAGGGCTCGGATTTGCTTGCGATTGATGACCGTATACCCAATCGGCGCAAAATTGCCATCGTACATCCCTGCATTCATCGCAAACAACAAGGTTTTGGCAGGTTGCTGGCTTGCCAAATAATCGCGCAGAGTATTGAAGGTGAGGAGTAGTTGGTTCGTGGACGAGGGATTTTGCCACTGTAGTGAAAAATTCGCCGCGTTTTTAGCATCAAGCTCACAGATACTATAGTCGAACGGCTGGTTTTTGCGCTGACAATCTGGGACGGCTTTGGCAGTAAAATGACGTGCCAAACCGATACTTGCCACCAATAATAGCGCCAAGCATAGGCTTACCACAACCGCTTGTGTTTTTGTGATATTTGAGAGCGTCATACCATTGAGAGAAAATTTAAGCTATTGGTTATTATACCATAGTTGCGTATCACAGAATATATCCGCCATTTATTACAGAAAACTTGTTCAACTTGATATTCTCGCAATTTCGACTTAACAGTGATGAATTAAACTAGTTTTTGCCCGCAATATCATTATAATAGGCAACTAAGAACAGCACCCCGTGCTTATTCAAATCGCGATTTGACAGAGCCATCGGGCAGGGTAAGGACTGTTTTTACAGTTTCTCACACTTAAAATCTACTTCCCTTCAATTTTAAAGGAATTTAACATGGCCATTGAACGTACGTTATCAATTATCAAACCTGACGCAGTTGCCGGCAACCACATTGGCGAAATCTACAGCCGTTTTGAAAAAGCAGGCTTAAAAATTGTGGCAGCAAAAATGTTGCATTTAGACAACGAAAAGGCGGGCGGTTTCTATGCTGAGCACAAAGAGCGTCCGTTTTACAATGATTTAGTCTCTTTCATGACTTCAGGTCCAGTGGTCGTATCAGTACTTGAAGGGGAAAATGCAGTGGCTCACCACCGTGAAATCATGGGCGCTACCAACCCAAAAGACGCCGCTGAAGGCACTATCCGTCGTGACTTTGCTAATAGCATCGATGAAAACGCGGTTCACGGTTCAGACTCAACCACATCTGCAGCCCGTGAAATCAGCTATTTTTTCAATGACAATGAAGTTTGCCCACGTACGCGTTAATCCTGAAACGACAAAAAACGGCTTAAATTTTAAGCCGTTTTTTATTGCCTATCATTCGGCTGGTCTGTCATTAAAAATTAAAGATAAAAAAATATGATAAAAGCAAAGATGCAAAATTAATATTAATAGTTTTATTAAGGCCACTAAAGAAACTTAATTTAACAATTTATAACAAAGAGCACATGGAGCACAGGCGAAAATCCGCTAAAATAAATTCATAACGACATAAATACAAACTTTGTTGACGACGATATTAATAAGACAGAATCAATAATATAAAAAACAAAATAAAAAACGATAAAAATAAAAAAGCCATAATTTGGCATTATGGCTAACATCAGTAAAACAAAGAAGAAGAAAGAAACAATAAAAATAAAAACAAGTAGTGCATTACCCACTCCCATCAAGTTCCCCACTTGATGGGTTTATTTTTATATTATATAACGTTATATAATAAAATACCATAGCAATTTACTAGGATTTATCAATTTTTTTAGACGTTATAGGGTAAATCTCGTTTGACAGCCAATTTTTAATTCAAGCAGTGATAGCAGCTGGTTATGCCAAGTTTTTATTCAAAGTCGTTATCCAAAGTTTTTATTCTAAGCTGTTATTCAAAGCTGTTATTTAAGGCAGCTTAACTACTTGTAAATCATGCTTTAACCGTTAAAATAGAGTCCATTAAAACAATTAATGTTAAAATAGACACCACTAAACCAAACACAATAGCTCCCCAAAATCACGACAGCAAGATAAAAAAATAGGATTAACCATGATAAGAATCGGTCAGGGTATCGATGTCCATGCCTTTGTCAACGACGGCACAGAAAACCAATTTATAACATTAGGCGGGGTACAAATTCCCCATACCCACAGTTTGCTTGCGCATTCTGATGGCGATGTGGTGTTACATGCGTTGTGTGATGCGTTGCTTGGTGCATTGGCACTGGGCGATATTGGGCAGTTTTTCCCAGATACTGATGAGCGGTTTCGCAATATAGATTCGACTATTTTGCTAAACCAAGTGTACCAATTTATCCAATCAAAAGGCTTTACGCTTATCAATGCCGACATCACTATCATGGCGGAGCGTCCAAAACTATTGCCTTATCGTGCCGAGATTCAATCGCGTATTGCCGGTGTCATGGGCTGCGCGGTTGACCAAATCAGCGTCAAAGCCACCACGACTGAGAAGCTTGGGTTTACCGGTCGTCAAGAAGGGATTATGGTAAGCTGCGTGGTGTTGCTTGAACAAGTGACTTCATCAAATTAATGGAATTTGTAGGTGGTTTTGCTGCTGACTTTTTTTGGGTAGGCATCTTGAATGCTTACTTTCGATAACCATTATAGCGTATAATAGCAACCCTGCACTCATTATTAGTGAGTCAAATTCTAGCTGTGAAGATAGCGCTCTACTTTAAAGGGCCTGACAAAGGAATTTCATATGACTGATATGAACCAAACTGACATCGAACAAACCATCCGTGACCAAATCGCTCAACACAGCGTATTGCTTTATATGAAAGGCACGCCACAGTTCCCACAATGCGGTTTTTCTGCGCGTGCGGTGGATGTACTAACCCAAATTGGTCGCCCATTTGCGTTTGTCAACATTCTTGAAAACCCAGAAATCCGTGCAACTTTGCCACAGATTGCTAACTGGCCAACTTTCCCACAATTATGGGTGGCAGGTGAGCTGATTGGCGGCAGTGATATCATCTATCAAATGTTCCAAGACGGTGAATTACAACCCCTAATTGAAGCCAATAGCCCAGCGGTTTAGTTTTACCACTAGCGGGTTAAGGTTATTTCTTTTTAACGTTTTTGTTGTCATGTATCCATAACCATGTATCAAGTCCTAGCACGCAAATATCGTCCAAAAAACTTCCATGAGCTGCTGGGACAAGAACATGTGTCCAAAGCATTAATCAATGCCATCCATAACCAGCGCTTGCATCATGCGTATCTATTTACGGGTACGCGCGGCGTCGGCAAAACTACCATTGCGCGTATTTTGGCGAAATGCCTTAACTGTGAGACAGGGGTGACAAGCGAGCCTTGTGGCGTATGTGGGGTATGCCAATCCATCGATAGTGGTCGCTTTATTGATTTGATTGAGATTGATGCGGCATCACGTACCAAAGTTGAAGATACCCGTGAATTACTCGACAACGTACCGTATGCACCAACCCAAGGTCGCTACAAAGTCTATCTAATTGATGAAGTGCATATGCTATCGACGCATAGTTTTAATGCGCTACTAAAAACCCTCGAAGAGCCGCCAGCGCATGTGAAGTTTCTGCTGGCGACCACAGACCCACAAAAACTGCCCATTACCATCATCTCGCGTTGTCTGCAATTTGTGCTCAGACCTTTGCCGCAAGTGGCGTTAGCTGAATATCTTGGCACGATTCTGAACAAAGAGCAAATCAGCTACGAGCCTGATGCCTTATGGCAGCTATCGAGCAGTGCCAAAGGCTCCGTGCGCGATGCGTTGTCACTCACTGATCAAGCCATTGCGTTTGGCAATGGCAATGTCACAGATGCAGTGATTCGCCAGATGCTTGGCTTAATTGACCAAGCCGATGTCATCGCTATCCTTGCCAATATTTATCAGCAAAATACCCAGCAGTTGACGCAATCCATTCAGCTTCTGCGTGAGCAGGTGGTGGATGCCAAAGCCGTATTTGACAGGTTGGCTGAGACGCTACATCAATTGGCAATTTTGCAGGCCTTGCCAAATTTTGATTTGCAAATCAATCGCCAGCAAAGTGAGCAATTGCAACAACTGGCTCAGCAGTTACCGGCAGAGCTATTGCAACTATATTATGACATTGTGGTAAAAAGCCGTGAAAACTTGGCATTAGCCAATACGCCGATGCAAGCGCTAGAGATGTGTTTGCTCCGCTTGATGGCGTTCAAACCACTGCATCTTAATCAGATCCCGCTTCGTCCGCCAATCGCTAATAACCCTGATTCTCAAAGTCCTGATTTTCAAAGTCTTGATTCTCAAAGCCCTGATTTCAAAATTGTCGACACAACGCCTAGCGAATCCATGCAAGATGCAAAGCCTTCAGTGATGGCTGAAGATAGCTTAAAAGTAACTGTCGCTGATGACTCAAATTATTCACATCACGCAGCGAATAATCAGGTAACTGATAATAGCGCATTTTTTGGCGATGCAGCACAGTCTCAGTCATCAGCCTCGCTACCGTCTGACAATAACATTGATGCAGAGCGAGTGCCACACTCGCAGAATGATAACAACTTATCGGATGACAATCTGCTCAAATCTGCGTCAAACGTTGATAGCATTCAACAAATCATTGAAGCAAGCATTCAACAAGGCACTGAACAACAGGCATTTGATGAAACCCATTTAATAGCTATCGATGAAGCCGCGTTCAATACCCCCACACAGCAAACGCCACCCATAAAAGACGATGCCGTTGCCAATCGCTTATCTGACGTGCAACCCAGTGATAGTCATCGTGAAATTACTGCGCCAGACATCGTTGCAGCGTCTGGCAACACGCCTAGCATTGTCACAGAAGATAGCGCATCGATAAAAAAAAATGCGTCAGCGCCAGTCACCGTAGCTACCAATGTCAATGTTAATGTTGACAATCCCCAATACACTAGCGGGGCAGAAGGTAGTGATATTGCTGAAATATCGCCACTAGAATTGCTCAAACCCACTGATGTACCACTTGAAGGCGAGTGGACACCTGCCAAATGGGATTATTGGGTGTTTAATGCCCGTGAGCAAGGCTGGCTCGATGATGATGAATTAGTGCTTGCCAAACGTGGGGTTATGACGGGCGAGATTCATGGGATTAGCCAGTTTGTCACTGAACAAAGCTTTTTGACCCATACCGCAACTTTTGATAATTTTTGTCAAAAACTTCGACAGCTTTTTGAGGGTATTGATATTCGTTTGGCGGAGTCGACCAGCAATTTTCAAGCGCTAGAGAAATTAAAACCAGAAGCACTCCAAGAAGCCCGCGAAAAACTAGCGTTACAACAAGCTACCCACCAGCTTGAACAACAAGCAGTTACGCAGGCGCTGTTGCAGCAAAACGCCTCGATTAGTTCTGTTAAGTTAATTCAATAAGTCAATTTAATTTATATAAATTCTAATGTTTACTTTTTTAACAGACAAATAATTGAAGAAAATCAATATTTGTTAAAAAAATCAACAAAATACAATATTAAATAGTTGAAAAAAATATTAATAATTTTAGTTAATAAATCCCGATGTCGTTTAATTTATCTTGCTAATAACGTATAATACATCAGCTTTTAACAGTGACTTTGATTAAGTGATAAAATTGGGTGAAATATGCTTGATAATTTAAGAGGCATGGCGGTTTTTGCAAGTGTTGTACGTCATGCTTCATTTAGTGGTGCTGCAAAAGAACTGGGCATAACAACAAGTGCGGTTAGTCAACAAATCCGCTCGTTAGAAAACGATATGGGTGTGGTGTTATTGCATCGCTCAACTCGTAAGTTAAGCTTAACAGAAGCAGGCACTAGTTTTTATGAGAGTGCCAAAGATGTGGTTGCGGCAGCCGAACAAGGTCGTATCCGTGTCAATCAATTACGCGATGAGTTAGCAGGGAACTTGCGCATTGCGACCACGCCAGAATTGGGTGTGAATCATATTTTACCGGCGCTGTCGACTTGGATTTCGGCGCATGATGATTTAACCATCCATTTTGAAGCGGACAATCAGTATGTTGACTTGATTGAAGAGCGTATCGATATCGCCCTTCGGATGTCACCAAACCTTAATGACAGTAATTTATCGGCATTTCCTTTGACTGAGATACGTCAGCTGCTGGTGGCTTCACCGCATTTTTTACGTCAAAATGAAAAATTGACCGAGCCAAAAGATTTAGCCAAACTCAATATGATTGGCATTAGCCTTATCAAAGATCCCAATCAATTTGATATGATCAATGTGGAAACAGGTAAAAAATCACGCGTGCGTATGCCAACGCGTATTCAAACCAACAACATTATGCTTGCCACGACCCTTGCCAAAGAAGGGCATGGCGTTGCCCGCATCATGTCACTGGATATCCAAAAAGAATTGGCAAATGGCGATTTGGTGGAAGTATTGCCAGGTTACCAATTACCAAGTTATATGCTGTATGCGGTAACACCCCGGCATGAACAACAACCTGCGAAGGTGACGCGCTGTCTTGAAGTGTTGACCAAGTATTTTGCTAAAGTTTAGCGGTTGGACGGTCAGTAGTAGCAATAAACAGTTTAATAAAAAGCGAATAGTGAAGGCTATTGGCTTTTTTATTGATGTTGATAGCCGCTAAGGTTGTCTGTCAGGCGGCGCTTGGGTGACGCCATAGCGAGCGAGATGTTGATGCAGGATGCGACGCAACTCCAAAATCGCCTGCGGGCTGGTATGAACATTGTGACGACCGGTAAGCACTTTTTCAGATTCCACGCCTTCTAAATGCGAGCTGTTGTACGGCACAATACCATCAGAGACACGGTCGGTTGCGCCATATTTCACCGATTCTAAGAGTTGCTTTTTCTCATCTAGGCTTTGTTTGGCTTGCGCCAGACTCGTGGTGTTATACAGCTTGGTCTCTGTGGCGGGTTTCACGGTCGTGGTTGTATTGTCATTTTTTAAAGATGTTATGGATGCCGATACATCATCAGTAGTACTATTGGCTGCCTTAGCGGTAAGCTGATTGAGCGCATTGGACAAATCCTTATCATCAGTGGCGATGATGTTATTGACCGCAACATTGGGCGCGATGGTGACATCTGCCGTTAATTGGTTAAAGTAAGAGCGGCTGCTCAACTGGCTGGCGCCATTTTCCAAAAATAGCTGTGCCAGCGGATTGCTTGCAACCACGCCTTCAGTAAATAGCGAATTTAAATTGTCATACACGGTGCGGATAAATCCTGCCGGTAGTGAGATGATACGGCGCAAACTGCGAGTAAACCAGCGATCGGCATAATCGGTACCGCGAAATGGCGAAGAGATAAAAATCGCGCGATCGACTTGCGGCAGCGCTTGAAGTTTGAAGCGGTCACTGAGCGTTTTGTTTTGCGCATGACGGACAAATGCAGCGTAGCCTGCTGAAAAATTATTCAGCTGCGAGTAATTGGCAACCAGCGATTCGACTTTGGGCGTTAAGTCATCATTTGATACCAACAAACGCCCAATCACCCCACCCATACTATGACCAATCAGCACGGCATGTTGACTGGCAACATCCTGCTGCTCAGGATCGACAGTTTTAAAAGTGCGTTCAATCAAGTCATAAATTTGGTGGCGGTTTTCTAGCATCGGGATATTGGTTGGATAAAAAATCTGCCAAACTTGGAAGTTTTCGCGAAGTTTTGGGTCATTAAAAATGTCATTGGTCAGTCCAATCCAAGTTTCAGGACTTGATGCCAACCCATGCATCATGATAATCACACGTTTATTAGGATTGTAGGGCTCAAGCATAAATAAATGCGGCTGGGTCTGCTGATACGGCGAGGAAAACATACTAAAATAGCTGATATTGCCTAGGCGATTGTCCTGTGACCACAATCCGTAGGCTGCCGAAAAATTCGCCGATAGCGCAAAATCTTTGTTGAGTATAGAGACACTTTTAAACTGATAGGGATCATAAATATTGAGGGAAAAATCGGTAGTTTTTTGCAACTCATCAATGGTATTGCCTTTGGGCACCAACACCGCAGTCATAGGCAAATGCCCTGTTTGGTGGATACGCTCCTCTAGCGGTGTATCATTGGCATAGTGTTGCAACAAGTCAATAATCACCGCCGTATTGATGCGACTATTGAGCAGCGCCACATAATTGATACCAAAGCCATCGCGGCGACTGATAGTATTAAATTTTGATAAATCAATCTGATAGCTTGAAATCAACTTCATCGATGCTGATTTGTCAGTAAACGGCTGTCCATTGATATTGACACGCAGGTTGTTGCGAGTGATTTGATAATTTTCTGCCATTTTTTGATGATACAAGCGATCACCTAACGCGTCGATGGCAGCGTAATACAAATCCTGAATTTGGGTATCGCGTTCTTTTGGTAGATAATACAATTGTGACGGTTGTTGATTGACGACGGTTGGATTGAGGATATCGTACATCAAATAAATGTAAGAAAACCGAATCGATTGCAGCATATCGTCTTGAAAGGCGATGGTACAAGAGATTTCATCGGGTTTGGGCGCTACAACGTCGGTCTTGCCAACCAAATCTTTGGCATAGTCTGTGGTCAAATCTTTTGGTGGATTGGTACAATTTTTGGCTTGCTGGCGCTGCTGGGCAGAGGCGTAAAACAGCTCACTAATTGCGCCATAAATCCCTTTATCGGTATTAAGATCTGCTTGCTTGAGCGTCACTACACAGGCAGGCATATTTGCCAAGCATTTTTCTTCATCTAAACCTGCCTGCACCAAGCGGCTTTTGGTGTCAGAACTCAAGCGGCTGCCCGATAACACGCTGACGCGCTGATCTATGATGGCCCTTGCAGTATCGCGGCTACCGATTTTGGTGGTGGCGCAGCCAGTAAGGGTGATGATAGTAACCAATGTCGTCGCTGTGATGAGAGACTTTTGACAAAATCTAGTAGATTGGTTTGTTAGCGGCATGGTGATTTACTCGGCTAAAATAGAGCAAAAAGGGATACAGCAAAAAAGGTTAGCGCAAAAAATCTGCCTATCACTGAATGATAGGATGAAAAAAAATCACCATGCTAAAATTCAACTAGTATGGTGAATTAGCATGGTGACTTAGCAGTGATATTAAACCACGGCTAGGGTATGAACGCAAAAAATTATTGAACGACTTTTGCAGGGATATCCCAAATATAGTATTTACCGCTATTGACGATGCGTAATTGCTCATCGATATATGGATTGTCTGGGTTTTTGGCTTTAAATTCCGTTAGCCGTTGAATGGCGCGGTCTTTTTTGTCATCCAATAAATCCGCTTGCGCCAAACTTTGCGTAGCTTCTAGATAGCCCATTTTTTCGGCTTTTTCTAAGTATTTGGCACCTTCTTTAAAGCCGCCACCCTCAGCGAGCATCGCGCCATATAAGAAGTTGGCTTCTGCCGTGTCATTGAGCCTTAAGGCACGGGCGATATAATTGCCTGCACGCACAGCATAATCAGAACCTAAATCCAGATTACGACCCATGGCATTGAGTTTTGCTGCACGCAGTAGCACCTCATAAGAGGCATTTGGATTTTGTGCGTAGGTCTCAATCCATGCGGTCAAGGATTTGAGTCGCTCAGTGGTATTGTAGCGCTCAGTACGGCTCGAAAAAACCGGGGGATAGTGACGTGCCATTGGGGTAGTATAAGTAATAAAATCGTCTAACACGCTGACATCTAACTGTGTACTATTATCTGTGGTTCTTGGAACCAAAACGGTTTTTATTGTTGAGATATTACTAAGCGTTAAAGTCGGTAGCGGGATATTGGGAAGATTTTGCGCTGAAATATCCGTGCCTACCAATTGTACGCTGTTGGTAGATGGATAAATCACGTTGGCAACCGTTGGCGCGGTCAAGACAGGCACTATCACTGAACCTGTATTAGAGGTGGCTGACGGCGTTGTCGTTTGCGGGGTAGTATCCTTCACGCTATTACTGACCGTATCAGCCGATTTTTCGGTTGATTTGCTCGTAGTTTTGGCTTTGGCAACCGTGGTTTTTTTAGTGGCTGTTGTCTGGGTAGCGGGTTTTGCCGTGGTGGTTTTGGTGGTAGTCGTCTTGGTCGTTGTTTTTGCGGTTGCCGTTGCAGCCATCGCTACAGTGGCATTGGTTGCCATCAAAATAGCTAAGGTATACGCTAGGGGGGTATAGGCTAGGGGTTTTACCATGTGAGTCATTGAAATTTCCTTAAAAAATTAGGTGGGATAGATTGCATAAATTAATCAGCTTATCCCATAGCAACAATGTAAAGCAATAATGTAAAAATACTATCAAAAAATAATAAAGTTATTGTTATATTTTTACGCGAAAACAGCGCGCTTAAGCAAGGTTATAGCAATAAACACGCCAGCCAACGATTGGGGCTGTCAGTCATGCCCAGTTAAACACGCTCGGCTAAACACGCTCGGTTAAAGATGCTCAGTTAAATATGATACGCCACCGTTTTCATGCAATTAGCCAAAAAACGCATCGTGGTTTTGATGGGTGGTGGCAATGGGCTGGCGCCTGATTCGACTGCTTTATCACGGTGATGTAATTCTTCTTTATCCATTTGGCTTAAAATCTCAGCGCTGCGTTTATCTTGTGCAGGCAGCTTGCCAAGATGGCTGTGTAAATGCTCGCTGACTTGGGTTTCCGTCTCTGCGACAAACCCTAGACTAAACTCATCAGAAATCAATCCCGCTACTGCACCCATGCCAAATGATAGCCCATACCAAAGCGGACTAAAAATACTGGGATGGCTACCCAATTCATTTAACCGCGTCTCACACCATACCAAATGGTCAATTTCCTCTAGCGCAGATTGGTGCATGGCTTTTTTGACCGTTGCTTGCTTAGCGGTAAATGCTTGACCGTGATACAGTCCTTGCGCGCACACTTCGCCCGTGTGATTGATACGCATGAGACCTGCGACATGACGCGCTTCTTCCACGGATAGTTTTGGCACATCGGGGCTAGAGACAGGCAAAGGACGGGTGCTAAGATTGCTGTTTGGAATAAACGAGCGAATCGCCCGATCAAAGAAGACAATATTGCGGTCTAATTTACTGAGTGATAGGTTGTTTTGTGTTGGTTCAATCGACATAGGCGCTCTATTCAAAGTGTTTCCAATCGCTATTATGCGGAGAATATGGCGTTAATTCTACTCAATATCATAACTTTTGACTAGCAAATCTATGTAGCTGATGGGCGATTTGGCTATGTCATAAAAATCCCGTGAGAGGCTAGGCAATCACGGGATGTTATGTGATAACGATATATTATACTGGTGGTAATTGTGAACGGTAGGCTTCTGCAAAGTTATGACCGGTTAAGGCTTCAGTCGCTTTGACCGTGACATAGCTACCTGGGGCATCGCCATAGGTTGGGATTTCTTTACCTTGGCTATTTTGACCGACCACACGGGCATTGATTTCGTTGCCTTCATGTGGTTTGATCCAGTCATGCCATCTTGTCCACCATGTGTCTTTAACATAGGTGGCGTCTTTGTACCATTGGTCGGCGTCCGCAGTGTAGGTATCATTGGTGTAATAGCCATATTTACTACCTGGGGGGTTCATGATACCGGCAATATGACCTGATTCTCCCAACACAAACACTTTTTCACCGCCAAATACTTGCGTGCCTGGGTAACAGCTTTTCCATTTTGCGATATGGTCTTGCAAAGTTGCGACCATAAACACGGGAATTTTAACTTTTGATAAGTCAATTTTCACGCCGTCAATTTCAACCCCACCCGGTTTACGCAGTAAGTTGTTGATATAGAACTCACGCAGTAGAAAATGATGCAGCGCAGCGGTCACGTTGGTACAGTCTGAATTCCAGTATAACAAGTCAAAAGGTACAGGACGCTCACCTTTGAGGTAGTTTTGTATGTAGTAGTTCCAGTATAGGCTGTTCTCACGCAGTAGGCTAAATGACACGCCCATCATTCGCCCATCAAACACGCCTTTGTCGGCGTTCTGCTTGTCAATCGCCGCAACGATTCTGTCATCGATAAAGACGCCGATATCACCTGGATCTGAGAAGTCAATAATAGTCGCCCAAAGTGTCGCACTGGCAATGCGGCTTTCTTGCTTGGTCGCGGCAAGATAGCCTAGCGTTAATGCGGTCAACATACCCCCAATACAGTAACCTGTAATATTGATGGTTTTTTCACCCGTGATGGCTTCAATTTGATCCATCGCCGCAAGCACACCGTCTGTCATGTAAGTGCTCATGCCAACATTTTTGTACTCAGGCGTGGGGTTCGCCCAAGAGATGACATAAACCGTATGACCTTCGTTGACTGCCCAATGCACAAACGAGTTGTTCTCACGTAAGTCCATGATGTAGAATTTGTTGATCCAAGGTGGCACCATCAACAACGGGCGTTGTTTTACTTTTTCGGTTGAAGGGTCATACTGGATGAGCTGCATCATGTGGTTTTCAAATACCACTTTTCCTTTTGAGGTGGCGATGTTGTCACCTACCCGAAACGCACTCTGGTCAGTCATACGGATATTGAGTGTATCAGCGCTATTACCCATGTCCTCAGCCAACTGCTTCATACCTTGAACCAGATTTTGCCCCCGACTTTCGATGGTCAAACGGAGTACTTCTGGGTTGGTCATTAAGAAGTTGGTTGGGGCTACTGCATTGATCCATTGGCGAGTAAAAAAAGCCAAGCGTTGACGGGTTTTTTCATCAATACCTTCAACGCCATCAATCGCATCCATCATCGCTTGGGTGGTTAATAAATAATACTGTTTTAGGAAGTTAAAAATAGGATTGTCTTCCCATTCTTCATCATTAAACCGTTTATCGCCTTTTTCAGGACTTGCCACTGGGTCGATTTTTTTACCGGCAAATTGTTGTAGCGTGTTTTGCCACAAGTGCATTTGGTCTTTGAACAACTGCAATTGGTCTTCAACCATCGTGCCTGGGTGATTGGTCACCATTTGACCCATTTTACGCCAGCCATCCATTAAGTCCATCATGATGGAGGTATTGGTGTACTGCGGCGCTTGGTTGGCACGCATCGACTGCTGTGCAATTTGTTGGCTCAGTTTGGTCATATTGCCAAAAAATTCGCTATAGAATTCACCGACCGCGGGATTGTAAGGCGGAATACTAGAGGCCATGTGAGCAAATGGATTGGTTTTGCTCAAAAAATCCAGCGGATTTTGCGGCAGATCAAATGCGTTGGTTCCGAAGTTGCTAAAAGGATTGCTACCAAAACCAAATGCATTATTACCAAAGGGAAAATTGGCAAATGGGGTGTAGCCAAAAGCATTGGTATTGGTATTCTCTGCGCTTTGGGTGTTGGAATCATTGCTATTTGAAGCGCTATTTGAAGCATTGTCGCTTGAGAACTGGGCGTTCGTTCCTTGATATTGGGTGTCTTTATTGTCTGCCATGATAAGTCCCGTTATTATGCTGTGCTTGATAAGAATTCGCTGTGAATATGCGCATGCTTACTTAAAAATAAGGTGGATTAGGCATCTGTCTAATCCACCAATTTTATAAATTCATAAGCCGCTATTCATCTAGCAGGTAACATAAATAGCTGTTTATAAATGATACAGTCTTAAGAATGACTACGATGCATCAAACCAATTATTTTGCCGCAGGGGTTGTTTTTGCTGCAGGTTTTACCGCTTCACTATTTTGTGTTTGTGCTACATCATTAGTGGTGTGCGTTGCTGCAGCATTCACGTTAGTCGCAGCTTTGTTCATGTTTTGGGTGGTTTGTTTAACCGCTTCTGACATTTGGTTTGCCGCTTTGTGCATGTTTTCGTTTACTTTGCGGTTAAAGTCTTCTGCCGTTTTTGATGCATTGCTAGCGGCGCTTTGCATGGCATCTTGCATGCTTGATGCATTTTGGCTATAAACTTCATTCATCGCTGACATGACTTCATTACGGATTTCGTTGGCAAGCTCAGTCAAACGCTGTGCATCTGACAACATCTTTTGACCCAACTGGTTAAGAAGCTCAGTTTGTTTTTGGTTGAAGCTTGAAGCTGCTTCTGGACAGTCAACAGAAGAAACATTGCGAAGCTGCTCAAGACCCATCTCTGAGTAATGACGCATTGTTTCTAAAGAAAAGTCAGTCATTTTTTCCGCATTTCGTAACATCGCTTGGTTGAAGCGCGACCATGGTGCGTACATTTGACGTGAACTATCTTTCATTTTATCCATAAAATCGTTGTTCATAATTGACCTCATTAGGCTACCAGAAAAAATAAGAAGGGTATTTGAAAATACCAAGTTGCAAT
The DNA here is from genome assembly GCA_019353055.1 of Faucicola osloensis. Classification (GTDB taxonomy): domain Bacteria; phylum Pseudomonadota; class Gammaproteobacteria; order Pseudomonadales; family Moraxellaceae; genus Faucicola; species Faucicola osloensis_C. The sequence continues at coordinate 19,095 of JABAHL010000014.1, read as the reverse complement.
ACATTTTACAATCAAAAATATGACTAAAATGAATGTGATAAGATTTAAGCATAGTCTATTTGCTTGATATTACAATATCATGAAAAATGGCTAAATTAAACCTTGCAAGGGGCTTAAGAGTAAAAAACAATCGCTATTTATGTTAATATTTGTAATAGTATAATCAACTAGACAGTAACAGTAGGTAACCGATAAAAATCGGTTATATCTTACCCTTCATCCTAAAAATAGTTGACAGGTTTGTCACTTTTAATTATTGGTTTCTATCGTAATTGCCTGCTCAAATGATAAAGCTAATTCAAGTTGCTCATCGGTCAATATGACATAAATTTGTTTGTCATTGTCTGAGTTGATTCGTAAAATCGGCACATCAATACGGCCATCGATATTTTTATCCGCATCCAAACTAAAACCTAAAAAATCGAGTTGTTCGACAATCATCTGACGGATAATCGCCGACTGTTCACCTATCCCTGCGGTAAAGATAAGCGCATCACAGCCTTTCATACTAACCATCAGGCTTGCGATTTCTTTGGCGGCATGCGTGGCAAAATACGCCAGTGTAAATTTGGCGCGTGGGTCATCGCTAGCCAGCAAATCACGCACGTCATTGCTAATTTCAGATAAACCGAGCAAGCCCGACTCTTTATATAAGCATTGGTTCATTTGCTCGAGCGTCCAGCCTTGCTCGACCATATATAAAATCACCCCAGCATCCAAATGACCCGGACGGGTACCCATTGGTACGCCATCTAATCCACTAAAGCCAAAGGTACTGTCTTTTGACTCGCCATTTTCGACCGCGGTGATACTACAGCCACTACCCAAATGCGCGATAATTAAGCGTTTTTTGGCAATCTTTGGGAGATAGGTTTCAAGTTTGCGCATAATCGCCTGATACGATAAACCATGAAAGCCATAACAGCGCACGCCTTGATCGCGCAGCGATTTTGGCAGCGCATAGCTAGACCAAATCTCTGGGCGATGGTAGTGAAAGGCGGTATCAAAGGCAGCGATGTGCACCAGTTTTTTATCCATGGCTTGCAGCGCGTTGACCACAGATAATGCAGGGGGCTGATGTAGCGGACAAATCGGTGACAACTCCACCAAATGTGCCATCACTGTCTCGTTAATCACCACAGGAACATGATAGCGTTTGCCACCATGAACCACGCGGTGGATACAGACAATCTTACGCGCGGGAAAGGCCTGTTTGACACGAGTGAACAGGCTTACCGCGGTGTCTGTCAGGCTCTCTTGGGGCTCCCAGTCAGACAAAGATTGTGGCATGGCGTGCCAGACTTTATTTTTGGTTTTTAGGTTGATATTGACATCAAACAAGGGCGACCACGCAAGCGGGGATGAGTCGACTGCTTTAGCCGTGTCATACGCCGCCATTTTGATAGTCGCTGAACCCACGTTAAAAGTCACCACAATCGGGTGAGTCGAGTCAGTATGCCTCATGACAGAATCGTTCATGCTAGTAATCTCAAGTAACCTGAATTAACATCAAGCTTATTTACGATTTTGCGCAACGTAGGCGCCAAGGGCAATGGAATACAGGCGGTCGAGTTCATCATCCGAACGACTGGTCAACACAATCGGCACTTTTGAACCCATGACAATGCCAGCGGCTTTGGCTTCACCCAAATAAATTAACTGTTTACCTAGCATATTGCCCGCTTCTAAGTCAGGTACCAGTAAAATATCGACATCGCCCGTGACAGGTGAGTGGATATGTTTGATATCCGCAGACTGTTGGCTAATCGCGTTGTCAAATGCCAGGGGTCCATCAAGTAAGGCACCGGTGATTTGCCCCCGGTCTGCCATTTTGCATAACGCCGCGGCATCAATGGTCGATTGCATTTGCGGTTTGACTTCTTCAACCGCTGCCAAGATGGCTACTTTAGGCTGCTCAATGTCCAGCGCGTGCGCAAAATCAATCGCATTTTGCAAAATGTCTTTTTTGGTCAGCAAATCTGGCACCACGTTGAGTGCACAATCGGTCAAGGTCAAAAGCTTGTGATACGTGGGACTTTCCATTAACCATACATGGCTCATACGGCGCTCGGTGCGTAGGTTTTGGGTTTTATCGACCAAGACACCCATTAACTCATCGGTATGCACTGAGCCTTTGATGATAAAGTCGGCTTGCTGTTCACGAACCATTTTTGCGGCGATTTCAACTGCGTCATGGCTATACTCAGCATCCACTAACATAAAGCCTGAAATATCTAAATGGGCGTCAGTAGCGGCTTTTTCGATTTTGTGTTTTGGACCGACCAAAATCGGGGTGATGATGTGGTGCTGATGGGCTTGGATACAAGATTGCAAAATGATATCGGTAGTAGGGTGCACCACCACGGCAGGGACAGGCGAGACAAAGCGCCCTTTCTCTAAAAGCTGCGAAAGTTTGGTTAACATCGTGTTGCCCTTATGAGTTGACATAAATAACACTGAGTACTTAGATTTTGATTAAGCGAGCGCTAAACATTGACATAAACAGTATGAACCAATGACATGACAGCAAGATGAATCGGTTTATGAATCGGTTGTTACGGTGTGTTTGCCGCGCCGCTTAACTTATTAGCTTAGCTTAGCTTAACTTATCTTAACTTGATTTGGCTTCACTTGGCTTAACCAAACCAAACCTAGCCTCAGTCAACTAAGCTTGGTAATACCGGCACCGATAATTTTACTGATGCCCCCTGTTTGTGGCACTACTTGGATTTGACTGCTGATTCTATCTTTGAGCGCCTGAATATGGGAAATTACGCCAATTAGCTTGCCCGATTGCTGTAGGTTGGTTAGGGTGTCAAGCGCTACATCGAGTGCTTCTTCATCGAGCGTACCGAAGCCTTCATCCAAAAACAGCGAATCCACTTGCATGCGGTGACTGGCCATATTTGACAGTCCCAATGCAAGCGACAAGCTGATAACAAAACTCTCACCGCCTGATAGATTTTTACTGGTGCGGATTTGCCCACCTTGGTAATTGTCCATCACATTGAGCATCAAAGGCTGCTCGCTATCAGCTATCAGCAAATAACGGTCGCTCATTTTTTTGAGCTGCTCATTGGCGTGGGCAACCATGATATTAAAGGTCAAGCCTTGGGCAAAGTTACGGAATTTTTTGCCATCGCTTGAACCAATCAACTGATGCAATACTTTCCATTCTTCGGTATGGTTGCGCTGTTGGTTGATGGCATCTAATAGTTGCTGTTGGCTTTGTTTGAGGGATTCATTGGCTGCTAGCTGCTGTTCAACGGCACCCAATTGTTTTTGCCGCTCGCTGAATTGCTGTTGCAATTGCCCAAGCGCATCAAGCAATTGTTCAAGTGACAGCGCAGTTTGGGGATGATTGAGTAACTGCTGCTGTATGCGTTTGGCTTCAGACAGTAGGTTATGATTGCGCTGCTGGCTGTCATAGAGTTGACTGGCAAGCTGTTGTAAGCGTTCCCGCTCGGTATCCACCAAAACCGCAGCGCGATAATCCGCCTCATCTAAAAAACCCAATGTCGCAAAACGCTGCTGGATGTCGTCTTGTAGCGTTTGCTGGGCAGTTTTTAGTTGGGTGGTGCTAGTGGTCAAAGATGCGATTTGTTGTTGCAAAATCTGCAGCCGACTTAGCTGCTCATGAAAGGCTGTTTGGCTGGTTTGATAATCCCGCAAAGCCTGATTTTTTGCTTGGATTAACGCGTGAGAGACGATGTCTACCGCTTGTTCGCCAAACAAGGCGTATCGCTGCGCCTGTAGCTTGCTAATCTCTTGCGCCAGCGCTTGCTGTCGCTGACGGGCTTGGTGTTGATTTTGGGTTAGATGGTGCTGATCTGCCACCAATCGGGTGAGCGCTTGCTCAATCCCTGTGATGGTGTCATTGATATGGCTAAGCTTAGTTTCTAATCCTTGATAGCGCTGCAAAAGTTGCGCAAGGGTATCAATATGCTGATTTAATTGGGCATTCACATCCTGTGTAATAGCAAAACTAAAAGTGCGTTCGCGCGTTGCAAACGGCATCAATGACTTGTCGATGCGCTGTATTACTTGATGTTGTTTCTCGGCGATAACCAATTGCTGGGCATCAATCTCACGGATTCTGTCTTGGCGATGTTGCTGCTGATTTTGTAGCAAGGTTTGTTGCTGCAAAACGTCATGGTATTGCTCGCTCAGTTTTGCTAAGCGCTGCTGGATTTGCTGCTGTTCGGATTGTACAGCTTCGATTTGCGTCAATGAATCTTGCAGTGCTGCCAAAGACTGCTGATTGTTGGTTTGTTCAGTCTGGATTATCATCGCCAATGTTTGAAGGGCTTGGTGCGCTATATCGTCATCGGTGCTGGGCGCTGCAACGGGCGGCAACGTTTTAATTGCCTGTTGTACAGGCTGAGCATGTAAAAGGTGTTGGCTGGCAAGCTGTAATTGATTTAATAAGCGTTGGTTGTGTGCCTGTAGGTGCTGCAAATGCTCATTGCGCTGTTGCTGACTGTTTGTGAGTGCATGCTCTTCAAGCAGTAACTGCTGTAATTGGCGATTGCTGTCATCAAGCCGTTGTTTGGCAATCGCTAATTGTTGCTCTGTATCATCAGGCGTGTAGGGCTGGTGGGTGGCGAAAGGATGCGCGGTTGAGCCACACAGCGGGCAAGGTTCGCCGTGGCGTAATTTATCGCGCTCCTCGGTCAAATCTTGAATTTTTGCCAATAAAATCAAGTTGCGGTTTAACAAGTCGGCAGTCTGCCGGGCGGCTTGTTGCTGCTGCTCGCTAGTTAGTCGTTGGCTAGCAATCTGAGCCAATTGAGTTTGACCATCGGCTAACTGCTGCACAAATTGCTGATAGTGTTGTAGGTTGGTTTGCCAAGTCTGCACATCGCTTTGTATGGCGGCAAGCTGCTGGTCGGTTTGCCAATAAGTTTCAACCTGCTGGCGCAATGCTGCCGCTGATTGCCCTTGTGTCAGATGATGTAATTGACTGGTTTGGCTCTCTAAGTTTTGTCGATGCTGAAAAATTTGTGATTGCAACTGCGTAAGCTGAGATTTTATAGCGCTGGCTTGCTGCTCATTGTGCTGAAAATCACCTTGTAGCTGCTGCTGCTGGCTGACTAAAACCTGCAATTGTTCACTGAGTGTTTGGCTAGTTTCTTGTAGCTGGGTGAGAGAGGCCAATGTTTGAGGCAAGGTTGTTGCAGGGGGGATTTGCTGCTGCGCTTGAATAAGCTGTTCACGCTCTACTTGCTGGCTAACAAGCTGCTGCTGCTGACTATCAATGCTTTGGGCATTATGCGCTAACTCCTCACTAAGCTGTGACAACTGCTGCGCAATTTCTTGGGCGTACTGATTTTTTTGCCCAAGGGTAGTGTCAAGCTTGCGCACTTGGTTTAATAACGGTTGGGCTTGTTGCCAGTCGGTTTCGGTTTGCTGGGCTTGTGCTTGACGCTCATCTTGGTTTTTTTGAGCAAGTTGGTAATTGTGTTCGGCAGTGGGTAGCTGGTACTCATAACTGGCAAGCTCACTGAGCTGTGCGCTCAACAAATCGCGCTGATAATCAAGTTTTTTAATATCACCCGACACTTCAAGGGCTTTTAGTGCGCGCTGTAGTCGGGTTTTTTGTGGGGCAAATTGGCTTTCTTGCTCCGCAAGGTCGCGTGCTTCCTGCTCAAGCTTATGGATTTGGTGCGTGTATGCGTCAAGGTTTTGTCGCCATAGCTTATCAGACTCGATTTTGGTCATGGCGGTTTTGGTTTGATTGACGATGTCCACCAAGGCGTTTTTTTGTGAGGTTAGGCTTTGTACTTCTTCATCAGATAACACCGTCATGCCCGATAAGCGATCGGTGAGGGTCTTAAGTTCAGCGTCTGATTGGGTTTTAAACTCGTGTACTTTTCTTGAGATATCGCCATAGATTTCGGTGCCGGTGATTTCTTCGAGCAGATTGGAGCGCTCATCGCTATTGGCTTGCAAAAAAGCGGCAAAACTGCCTTGCGCCAGTAGCATGGCACGGGTAAAACGGTCAAAATCCATGCCGGTGAATTCAGCGACCAGTTTTCTAGTTTTTCTGGTTTGGGTTTCAAGCGGTGGTAACTTTGTAGCATCATCGGTAAAAGGGGCGATTTCGTGCGTCGGGGATTGCAAGTTGCCTTCGGGGTTTTTTCTGGCGCGCTTTTGTAGCCAAGTACAGCGATAACTGCCACTTTTGGTGGCAAAAATCACTTCGCTTAGACATTCGCCGGTATGGCGTGACATGAGGTCATTTTTGCTTTGGGTAATCTCGCCCAAGCGTGGCGTCGCACCGTATAAGGCAAGACAAATGGCATCTAAAATGGTGCTTTTACCCGCCCCTGTCGAGCCTGTGATGGCAAAAATACCTTCATCGGCATACGCGGCATGGCGAAAGTCAATTTCCCATTCGCCTTGCAATGAATTAAGGTTTTGAAAGCGTAGCTTTAAGATTCTCATTGATGACCCCCTTGCAAGCTTTCAAGCACTTCAGTATATTTTGACCATAGCATGGGTTTTTGCTCTTCTAGCACTTGATGGGCAATTAGACAGCGTTCAAACACTTGTGTTGGGTTTAATTCTTCAAGCGACTCATCCATGCGCTGGCTTTGCATCACCTGATCGCGTTTTTGCTGATTTTTGATGCGTAGTACTTCAAGCCTAGAGTCGTTAACCAGTTCTGCAATTTTTTCTGATAAATCACCCACGACTTCTTCCCCGTCATACACCACTTCAAGCCAAACCGATTGTTGGGAATTTTTTAGGCTGTGTAAGCTAGTTTTGATGGTTTGCCAATCGCCTCTGAGCGTTTGTATGGGTTGGAACACAGGAACAGGCAGTGATTGCAGGAGGGTAGTATCGCTAAGCTTGGCTACATTGTAAGGCTGCCCGCTACTTTGTCCACTAAGTTTTTGCTCACTCATTTGTCCACTTAGATGATCACTGGGTGTATCATACTGTGCTTTATAGCTCGCTTGTGCGTCAATAGCTACTTCAATCTCAGCCTCTGCATTTATCGCGCCAAGCATGAATGATTCAGACAACGCTTCATCCGCAAATAAATCCATCGACGTATGGCTCATCCTTTTGCGTTTGTTGACAGGGGTTGGCGCAGAGACAAGTGGTTTTTTTTGAATGGTTAAAGTCTGTAATGGCTGAGACAGTAAGTCAGGGTTGGCATCAAATCGCAGCAAATGCACTTGTTTTTGCTGGCGACTTTCACCAAAACCCATGGCAATGGGTGAGCCAGCGTAACGAATGTGTGGTTGTCCACCAACCGCTTGCGGGATATGCAAATGTCCAAGCGCCACATAGTCAATCTGGGGGTGAAAAATCTCTGCACCGATACTACCGAGTGAGCCGACATACAAATCACGTACCCCATCGCCTTCCATCGTTTGCCCGCCCACAGTAAATAAATGCCCCGTTGCCACAATCGGAATGGTACGCTTATATTTGGCTTGCAGCTGCGCTTGTTGCGCAATGGCAATATCGGCAATCTGGGCATAATGGGTTTTGATGCCTTGGGCAAGTTTGCGTTCTTTATCATCAAGGCGTTCGCCATGCCCCACGGTTCGCACATCACGGTCACGCAAGTAGGGCACAGCCATGACAATGAGTTCAGGTTGCCCTAATTTATCTGATAACGTAATCACTTCATCAGTCGGCGTATCTGTCATACTACCGATGATATGGGTGTTAAAGGCTTTGAGTAGCTGTTTGGGCGCCTCCAAAAAACTGGCTGAATCATGATTGCCCGCTACGATAATCACATGGCGGCAATCGGTATGGCAAACTTGACTTAAAAAATCATAGTATAAATTTTGCGCTTGGTTGCTGGGTGCGGTGGTATCAAAAATATCCCCTGCAATCAATAGCACATCGACTTTTTGCTCACGCAGCGTCTGTAACTGCCAGTCTAAAAACTGCTTAAACTCATCATAGCGTGGCTTACCATAAAGCCTACGCCCCAAATGCCAATCTGATGTATGTAATAAAGTGAGCATAAAAAATTATGCCTCTATGGCGGGCTTCGCTGAAGTCTTGGACTCAGCGTCTATTGTAGATGAGGTAGATGGGGTAGCTGGCGCAGACGCCAATTCGCTATCGTGTAACCCTTGGGCAAACAAGCGACCTAATAGATTAACATCATCGACCCGCGCATAGTTGAGACGGGTGACAAACGCCAAGCGGCGATGCGGACCGGCTTCATTAAGCGGCACTAACGACACATTGGCAGTTTGCTGGCGCACTTGCCCAGCTGCCATTTGCGGGACTAGCGTGGTGCCCATACCGCTGATAGCCATTTGAATTAACGTATGCAGGCTTGCTTCACTAAAGGCGTGTTTGACGCGGCTTTTATCCAGATGACATACCGATAGCGCATGATCGGTCAAACAATGCCCTTCGCCTAGCAGCATCAAGTTACTGTTGGCTAATTCGTCGGCATTGATGCTGGGTAAGTTGGCGTGTTTACTGTCTTTAGCAAATACCGCCAAAAACGTCTCTGACCAAAACTCAAATGATAACAAGCCGTCAGTATTGTAAGGCAGCGCAATAATGGCGGTATCAATCGCGCCATAACGGACTTTTTCAAGCAATCGCTCAGTTTGTTCTTCTACCACATTGAGCTGAAATTGTGGGAATTGTTGGCGCAGTAGTGGCAATACTTTGGGCAGCAAAAACGGCGCAATGGTTGGGATGATACCAATCGTCATCGGATAGGCGAGGGGGGTTTGGTGGGTCTGGGCGCGGGTCACCAAATCATTGACTTCGGCAAATATTCGCGTGGCTCGCTCAAGAATTTCTTCCCCAATCGGGGTGATTAGTACTTGTTTGTTGTTACGCTCAAAAATTTGGGTATCAAGCTGTTTTTCCAGCTCTGCAATCCCCAAGCTTAAAGCAGATTGTGAGATATTACACTCTTCTGCTGCCCGTTTGAAATGCTTGTACTTGGCAACTGCCAATGCAAATTCTAATTGTCGTAATGTAATCATGGTTTGAATTTTAACCTTTAAAATAGCGTAAAATTTTCGCTAACGCGTTTTAGTTAAAGATAAATAAAAAGATAAAAAGGTAAAAAAACTGACGGCTACCCTAGCAAACAACATGTAAAAGAGGCATGCTAAAAACTTCAATTAACCGAATCATTTCAAATTTAGTTTACCATTTTTGTGTGCTTTTACGAGTGGAATCTTTTTTAATCTATTATTAATTTGGTTTTGGTATTGAATTCATTATCGAGTCTAACAAAATAATTACAAGATAGGTCAAAGATTGAAACTACAAGGCAAAACCCTTAAATTTGATTTAAAAATTTAATCAATCAATTAAAAACTTTAAAATAGACTCAATCTCAAATTGTACTAAGATAGACCCATCGATAACAACGTTTGATGGGTAAAAAACAGCAACCGACTACAGCCCAAAAAGCTAGGAGCCTAAAAAGCTGGGTTGCCAATGACATCAAATTTGTGTTATCAATATAGCACTCACTGATTTGGCTTTGTCAAATGGTGATGTTGCTAAATTTTTAACCACAACAATAGCTTATATAAGGAAAAATCCATGGCTGCAATTATCAACCAAACCATTCCAGAATTCAAAACCCAAGCATATGTGAATGGTGAATTCAAAGAAATCTCATCAGATGACGTTAAAGGCAAATGGGCAGTATTTTTCTTCTATCCACATGACTTTACCTTTGTTTGCCCAACTGAACTTGAAGACATGGCAGACCATTACGAAGAAATCAAAGCATTAGGCGTAGAAGTCTATGCAGTATCGACAGACACCCATTTTGTACACAAAGCATGGGCAGATGCGTCACCTGCAATCGCTAAAGTAAAATACCCAATGCTTGGCGACGGTACTGGTAAAATCACTCGCGGCTTTAACGTGATGATTGAAGAAGACAACGCTGCCCTTCGTGGTACTTTCTTGGTAGACCCAGACGGTAAAATCAAAGTGGCAGAAATTCATGACTTAGGTATCGGTCGTTCTGCTAAAGACTTAATCCGTAAAATCCAAGCCGCTCAATACGTGCGTGACAACGACGGTGAAGTATGTCCAGCGGCATGGGAAAAAGGTAAAGAAACCTTAAAACCAAGCCTAGATTTAGTAGGTAAAATCTAATCTTGATGGTCTAATGTTTCATTGACTGACAATTAGATAAAATTGAAAAACCTCAAATTGAAAGATTTGGGGTTTTTTTATTCAACGACTGTTGTTAACAATGATAAAATCAGCTTCTTTGAAGCTTGAGAAAATAACCATGGATAGCGCACAAACCACCCACCAAACTGGCAGTCAGACCACAAGTAGCCATTACGCCTTGCTGTGGGCAGGGGCAGCTGTGTCAATCGCTGAGATTCTGAGAACCTGTTCACGATTAAAAAATATGCTAGGATAAGCCACATAATCGATTAATAACCGAATCAATCACCATGAGAAAATCCTATCCAAGCGACATTAGCCGAAAACAATTTGAGCACATACTACCCATTCTAGAAAGCGCTAGGAAGAAGACCAAACCAAGAACGGTTGACCTTTATGACGTATTTTGTGGGTTATTGTATATACTAAGAACAGGTTGCCAATGGCGACAGCTACCCCATGACTTTCCCAAATGGCGCACCGTCCACTCGTACTTTCAGAAATGGAGTGAGCTTGACGAAGAAGGCAACAGCATTCTTGACCAAGCCTTAAAAAAAATTAGTCAAAAAAGCGCGAAAGAAGGACAAACGTAAGGGCAAAACCAGTTTTATCATTATCGATGCTCAAAGCGTTAAGAATACAGATACCGCCAAAAACAAAGGCTATGATGCAGGAAAGAAAGTATCAGGGATTAAGCGCCATATTGCGGTAGACAGCCAAGGCTTGCCGCATGCTATCTGTATTACCACTGCCAATATCACCGACCGTGAGGGTGCTACAACGTTACTTCGTCAACATGCCAAACGATTAAGCCGCGTAAAAAATGTGATGGTTGATGGCGGTTATCGAGGTGAGGCATTTGCTAATAGTGTTAAATCTATTTTAGGCGAAACCGTTACCACAGAAGTTGCCAAAAGAGATGAACTGCATACGTTTAAAGTCATACCAAAGCGGTGGGTTGTAGAACGTTCGTTTGCTTGGCTTGAGAAAAATAGACGTCTATGGAAAAACTGTGAGCGTCATTTAAATTCGAGCCTTCAATTTACCAATCTCGCTTTCATCGCTTTGTTATTGAAAAGATTGTGAACAGGTTCTGACGGGCACCTACCTTGCGCCATTGGGGTGGGAGCGTGGCTTGTTAGCCATCGTCATTGGGCATATGATAGGTGGAGTGCTATTTTTTTTAGTGGGCTATATTGGGGCGACCCAACGCAAAAGTGCCATGGAAACGGTGAAGGGTAGTTTTGGTTTTCAAGGTGGGATGCTTTTTGCTTTGCTAAATGTTGTGCAATTGGTCGGCTGGACAGCCATTATGATTTATGATGGGGCATTGGCGGTCAATGGGATTTGGGCTATCGGACAAGCGGCCTGGTGTGGCGTGATTGGTGCGCTGATTGTACTGTGGCTGTGGATGGGCAACCGCTTCTTTGGCAAAATCAATGCGTTGGCGGTAGCTGGACTATTTATTTTAACGCTTATTTTGTCGTATAAATTATTTAAGTTAGGCGCTGGGGATGTGGCAGCGACAAAAGACGTGGCAGCAGCGATGAGCTTTGGGGCAGCGGTTGAGCTCGCGATAATTATGCCATTATCATGGTTGCCACTGGTGAGTGATTATACTCGCCATGCGCAAAAACCTTTGCAAGCGACGCTTGTGAGCACCGTGAGCTATGGGGTGATGAGTGCGTGGATGTATGCGATTGGACTGGGCATGGCACTGTATACCCAAACCTCAGATTTTGCCCAAATGCTGTTACAGCTTGGATTGGGCGTGACAGGGTTATTGTTGATTGTACTGGCGACGGTGACAACCACATTTTTGGATGCGTACTCGGCAGGCGTGTCGGGTGTCTCGATGTGGCAAAAACTTCCAGAAAAAGGCTTGGCAATTGGCGTTACTCTAGTCTGTACTATCGCAGCGATGCTGTTTCCCATGGATGATATCACTGAATTTTTATACTTTTTAGGCTCGGTGTTTGCGCCAATGGCAGCCATTCAAATTGTGGACTTTTTTATTTTAAAAAATAGCGGTATCAAACAGCGTTTTAATGTCAAAAATTTGCTTGTCTGGGCGATTGGTTTTTGCTTGTACCGTTATTGGCTTGCCCATCCACTCGATATCGGCAATACCTTGCCGGTGATTATGGTGACGATGCTGTTATGCTTCTTGGTTAATGTAGTCCCAAAAAAATAATGCCATCAGCCACGCTTACGTCAATTTTTTACAGTCCAATTTTTTTATAGTAGCGTTGATTGGTTGATTTAAGCCTTACACTTGCTATCAATAGCAAAAGCCCTGTCACCACGAACAGGGCTTTAATCAAAAAAATCGAATTTAGCTTAAATTTAGCTTAGAACTTATTTATTTTTATTGTCTTCTAAGATTTTATAGATTTCATCTTTTAATTGCAGTTTTTGTTTTTTTAATGCTTCAATTTCGTCATCACGGCTGGCTGCTGCAACAGGATCTTTTTCTAGGTTAATGATTTGAGCATCTAAGTCGTTGTGTTTATCAAATAATTTTTCAAAGTGTTTATCAGAAGTTTTTAGTTTGCTAATAAGTTCGCGATGTTCTGGAAACATAGTTCTTTCCTTTTTTTGGTTGTATGTAAAAAATAATGCAAAAGGTTCAGCTCATAAGACAAATTTGATTGAGTTGGTATATTGCATTTGTCTTATTAGCATTGTAACGAAAAATCGCATGGTTGACTATACGCTAATCGGTAACAATTGGTGAGGGGGCAAAAGTCACATCATCAATGGATTGAGGCAATTTATATATTAACATTTATGTATTAATATTTTGTTATATAAAATAATAAACGTTTTGTTTTTTAAAACATAGCTATCAACTTTCTTAGATTGTCAAAGCCCACAAAAATCACAATAATAAGGTTAACAAAATGACTTACCCAATAACTAGAAGGAAACTACCATGTTAGATCAAGGTTTATTAGATGCAGTAAAAAGTTATAGCGAACGTATGACTCGCCCGATTGAGTTTGTGTTGGGTGAGGGTGAACATGAACAGCGCGCTGAACTGGTGGATTTTTTGACCCAAATTGCAGGCACTACTGACAAGATTCGTTTGAGTCAACAATTCGATGCCAATCTATCACCGATGAGTTTTAAAATCCGTAGCCAAGACAAAGATACAGGCATTATTTTTAGTGGTATTCCAGGTGGTCACGAGTTTACCTCATTGATTTTGGCGATTTTACAATCAGGTGGTAGTGAACTCAAACTTGACCCGGGTATTCAAAATATTATTAAGGCAATTAAACAGCCGCTAAAATTTGAAACTTTCGTCTCATTGTCTTGCCACAACTGTCCTGACGTGGTGCAAGCGCTAAACCAATTTGCGTTATTGAACGACAACATCAGCAATGAAATGATTGATGGTGGTGTGTTCCAAGACTTGATTAACGAGCGCAAAATCCAAGGCGTACCTGCGGTATATTTAAATGGCAAACCTTTTGCCAATGGTAAAATTGACACTGCCAAACTTATCGAGAAACTGCAACAGCAATATCCAGATTTGATGAGTGGTGCCGCAGCAGCCGAACAGCTTGAGCAGCAAGATGTGACCATCATCGGTGGCGGACCTGCGGGCGTAGCGGCAGCCATTTATGTGGCACGTAAAGGCTTAAAAGTGACCATGGTGGCTGATCGTATCGGTGGACAAGTGAAAGATACCCAAGATATCGAAAACTTGATTTCAATCCCATTGACCAATGGTAATGAATTATCTGCCAATTTTGTCAAACATATCACCGCTTATAATATCACGGTCAAAGAAATGGTAAGCGTGACATCCATCACCGAAAATTCTGCACAAATGAATGGGCAAGGCGAGGATAAGCCAACCTACCAAATCACGCTTAATACCGGTGAAAGTTTCGCCACACGTGCGATTATCGTCGCCACGGGTGCAAAATGGCGTAAGCTTAATATCAAAGGTGAAGACGAAAATATCGGTAGTGGCGTCGCGTATTGTCCGCACTGTGATGGTCCGTTTTTTAAAGGCAAAGACGTGGCAGTTGTGGGCGGCGGTAACTCAGGGATTGAAGCGGCAATTGACCTAGCAGGCATTGTCAAACACGTGACAGTGTTAGAATTTGCTGACACGCTCAAAGCAGACCAAGTATTGATTAATAAAGCCAAAGAGCGCGATAATATCGATATCATGACAAGTGTAGCGAGCCAAGAAGTTAAAGCAACTGATGGTAAAGTCAGTTCGCTAATTTACCAAGACCGTACCACCGGTGAAAACAAAGAATTGCCATTATCTGCTATCTTTGTGCAAATCGGACTGGTGCCAAACTCGGAATTGGTCAAAGATTTGGTACAGGTGACCAAATTTGGTGAAATTGAAATCAATGAGAAATGCCAAACCAACAAACCCGGGATTTTTGCCTGTGGGGATGTGACTACTGTACCGTTTAAGCAAATTAATATTGCGATGGGCGAAGGTAGTAAAGCGGCACTCAGTGCGTTTGAATACCTCATGTTGCAATAATTTTTTAGTTATTTTTCACAAAAAGCCAAACCTCATAGTTTGGCTTTTTTTTGGCGGCTAATTTTTTTTGGCGGGTAATATTGTGTTGCCTTGTCAGTCTATATTGTGAGGTAGGCATACTACCCAAAATCCGCTACAATAACTTGCAAACTATCATAGCGATTTAAAGGAATAAATCATGACAACAGCAAATACTTCATCCATCAAGCAGGTGACGGTAGCCGGCGGCGGCGTACTAGGTTCTCAAATCGCCATGCAAAATGCCTTTTTTGGCTTTAACGTCACAATCTTTGATAAAGAACCCGAAAAGGTCAAAGAGCGCATCGCAAAACTCATGCCCATCTACGCCAAATTCTATGACAAAAGCCCAGCACAAGCCCAAGTCATCACCCATGCGATTCGCTATGTGACTGACTTAGGCGAAGCGGTGGCACAGGCTGATTTGGTCATCGAAGCCTTACCAGAAGTCCTTGATATCAAAAATGAATTTTATAAGGCGCTGGCAAGTGTAGCCCCAAGTCACACGATTTTTGCCAGTAACAGCTCAACGTTGATTCCTAGCCAAATGGTCGAAGCCACAGGTCGCCCCGATAAATTCTTGGCGTTACACTTTGCCAACCATATCTGGGTGAACAACACCGCAGAAGTCATGGGCTCAGCGCATACCGACCCGGCAGTATTTGACAGCATTGTTGCTTATGCCAAAGCCATTGGCATGGTGGCGTTACCACTCAATAAAGAACAGCCTGGTTATATCTTAAATACCCTATTGGTGCCCTTCTTAAATGCCGGTATGCACTTGTATGCCAATGACATTGCCGATCCCCACACCGTTGATAAAACCTGGATGATTGGCACAGGCGCACCGATGGGACCGTTTGCCATCATGGATATCATAGGGGTCAATACCATTGTTAATGTCAGCCAGCAAAAAGCCAAAACAGGCTCAAAAACTGCCGAGCGATTTATCCAAAAACTGCAAACCGAACTGATTGATAAAGGTCGCACAGGGTTTGAAGTGGGGAAGGGTTTTTATGATTATCCAAACCCGGCCTATAAAGACCCTGATTTTTTAAAATAAGCGGCAAAAAAGTTTAAAAGTCAGTGTTTAAAAGCTTGTGGATGACAAAAGCCCATTCACCCAAAATGGGCTTGGTTTTTTTATCTTTTATTGCGGCAGCACCCACGGCTAGCACTTGCCAAAGCCAACAATTTACCCCAAAATGATAAAAAATTGTTGCCAAAAATCCCCGATGAAGCCGACCACCGCCCAACAAGTCAACACCTTATTATATTATTTGCAGACCAAACAGACACCGCCGTTTGAGATACTGTTTTGGGGAAACTTGCAAAAAATTGACTTTGATTATTCAGCCAACAGCCTACAACAACTCAGTCGGTTTTTTGCAGCAATGGCAAAACGCCACATTCAATTGCCACAATTATTGGCAAACCAAAGCGGGCAAGCACTTGTAGTAGCGCTCGCCGCTTATATTGCAGACTATTTAGCCAAAACCACGGGGCAACCGATTGCTTGGTATGACTATGACAGGATGTCAGCGCAACTGGCACGGCAAAATAAGTACCCCATCCAGTCACAGTTACCTGTCGATTTTTACAGCTCACTCACCGCGCGTATCGGGCACAAAGTATATTGCCAACCGCTTAAGCTATTACCAGATTTGCTGCAGGGTAAGGATGTGCTACCACAGTTTATTGCCCAGATGACGCAGACCCTCTATCAGCAATCGCAAGTCAACTTATTGCAATCGCCTGAGGCGGTGTGTCAGGGCTATTTGGCAAAAGTGAAAACAGGTAAACTACAGGATGCCGCTATCGCATTTTCTACCTATCTTGCAGCGGTGAATTTTGATCATAGCCGTGATAGTTTGGTGCAAATTGATGAGGCATTATCGGCTATCCAGCAGGCGTTTGGATTTACGCAAGCAGATTATCTGGAATTTTTGCAAGACGCCTCACGTCAAGCATTTTGCTATTTGCTAGGGTTTTATATTGGCGTGACTAGCAGTCGCTTGGCCAATGCGCCCGTGCGCTGGGTATCTTTTGCGCAGATGTATGATAGCTTGGGCGAGGCGTTTGCTGAATGCCTTGAGCATAGTTTTGTACTGCTGTTTGAGGACTGCTATCGCACGCCAATGCTGGTAGTGACCAATCGGTTATTTGGACTTGCTAGTAGTTTTCCAACTACCGCTGCTGAGTTTGCGGATATTGTGCAGCGGCAAAATGCAGGTCGCCTAGTGGTTTATCCTTATCAAGACGCTGTGAGCGCTACTGCTAATTTGCCAGCGCCTTGGACGTCAGCCATGCAGGTGGCGGGTGCGTTGGTGGCATCTGTGCTATCAAGGCTATCACAAGGTCAGCCGATTGTACCTTGTGTGTATCAAGCCCATACCAGCGACAATACAGGGGATGAATTAACGGCATTTAATCCATCCAATATTAAGTTGTTATCACCTAGCGATACGGATTTAGACACAGACATAGACAAAAACACAAACATAAAGACAGATACAGACAAGCTGATTGATAGCCTCTACCAAACGCTGCATCAAAACCCACAATTAGCCCCCATAATCGTCGGCTGTTTTGATAGCTATACCAATTTGCCGATGGGGCGCACCGAAGGGATTGTAATTGAGATATGGGGGTATGACAACCCCCGCTTACAGCTGCAGCTTGTGTTGCCGTATCAGCCCGCGAATGATTGGCACAGTTTAAAAATTTATCCGTTAGTCAGTCATCAAAACGGCGCACAAACAGCGCTTACCTCAGAACAAATAACCGCGTTAACCACTCACTTTTACCAAGCACTGCTAAGCACACCTTCAACACAAAATACCGCGGTCAAAACGCTGTGGCAAGATGCCTATGTCAATCAACTAGATAGCTGGGTATTGCCGCCCAAAGATCAGCGTATCCAGCAACAAAACGCGCAGCTGGTGACGCATTTTGATTTTACGCTATTGCCGATACTTGATAATCAACCCAATGTGAATATGGCAGCTTTTGACTATAACAGCATTGATTGGCGCGGTTTTGATTTGGCAAAACATATTTTGCAAGCCAGCCACCACGAACAAAGCTATTTTCAGGTATATGTTAGTGATAACTTGATTAAAGATGAACTGTATCGGCAAGTAGAAGCGACCGAGGATTTATATCGCTATGGCAAAGTGGTGTGGGGCGTCGTGATAAAATCTGATGCGGCGTTAACCGAGCCTATGTCAGAAGAGGAACGAGATACGCCTTTTGCCAACCATCGCGTAAGTTGTGCCGACATTTTATTTGATCCAAGCGGGCAAGCAAGGGTAGAAGACTTACAAGACAAGGCAAGTCAATTAATGGATGCAGTTGGTACAGTCAATCAGCCGCCGAACACTACGCCCGATTTGGCGTTTTATCAATTACATTGCCAAGACCACACATCTAGGGTGTTCAATTTGGCGTATCCAGCCAGTATCGCAGCGACAAACTATCGGATAACTACCAGTTGGATTTGGCGGCGTCATTTGCCCAATGGCATGTTATCAAACAGCATAGTGCCCATTATCATTCATACTAATGCTTACCAAAATAAAGCCGAGCAGGGCGAAATTATGGTATTACCTAGCCAATTATGGGATAAAGCCTATTATCACTATTGGCTAAGCTTAGCTTATGAGCAGTTTGGGCAAGATTATGATTTACTTCCCTATATCCACTGGCAGCACAAATACGCACAGGATAGCACCGATGCCGCAACCCAAAAGCGGCTATGGCCAAAATTTAAACCCAACCGAGCACCTAGCCGAACACCCAACCGAGCACAAAGTTCAGCTATCGGATTGATGTCAGACAAGCTAGAAAATCCAATGCCAGCTACTGCTCAGCAACAAGTCGCTATTCAACAAACGACTGGGCAAAAGCTTGCTGATGTAAAGCCAACTTTACAACCACAGACATCACAGGCAGCCCAGACACCAAAGCCAATGCCACCACCCTCACTATCCAATGAATTGACGCAGCAGCTTATGAATGACAAGCTGCGCTTACAAACCCAATTATCCACCAAAGATACAGCCAAAGATAAAAAACTTCTAGTGATTGCTATCGGTGGGGTGTTTGTTTTGATTATCATGGTGATACTGGTCAAATTGATGCGATAAATTTGCCCAATTTTTATCACCGTTGCCGTAAAACCACCGACTTGAAGCAGTGGGTATAAGGAAGCTCATGCACTATAATACTTGCATAAATTTTGTTAAAATAATCCAATGAAAACACTCAAGTTACGCATACGAGATAAACATATAGACCAACTGAACCGCCTAAGCGGTTCGGTCAATTTCGTGTGGAATTATGTCAATGATTTGAGTTACAGACACCTACAAAAAACTGGCAAATTCTTTAGTGCTTACGACCTAAACGAATAT